>JAPWVC010000031.1 GCA_028275195.1 Candidatus Acetothermia bacterium | reverse complement strand
GCTCGTGGAGGCAGAGCGTTGCGCCCTGCGCGGCTACACCCAAATCTGCAACATGACCGCCGGGAAGGATCACCGCACCTACGATTTAGCCTTGGCGATCCTCAACGAAGAGATCGAGCATGAGTCCTGGTTCTCCGAATTCCTCGGTGAAGGCCCTTCGGGTCACTTCATGCGCCGCGGCGAGACCTCGCCGTTCGTCTCCAAATTCCTAAGGTAAAGGGGCTAGTCGAATCCAATCTCTAAGGAGGTGAAACTATGGCGGCCAGGAAGATCGAAGCGGAGGTGGCCGAGGCCTACGGCCGGACTTTCGTGAAGGGGAATATTCCCGAGATCAACCAGATCCGCTGCCTCGGCTGCGCCCATTGCGCCGTCTTGTGCAAGAAGCTGGGGCCAAATGTGCTGGAGGTCGTTGCCGGGGTCGCGAAGGTCGTTCGCCCGGGGAACTGCATCGGTGACGGTGCTTGCATGCTCGCCTGCCCGACCAAGGCCATCTTCCTGATGAGCCGATACGATCCGGCCTCTCCCCCGAGCGCGGTTTGACATGAACCGCGTCGCGACAGATATTAAGGGGATCGTTGCGGCGAGAACTTTCATAGCATGCTCTAAGATCCAATCGCGGCAGAGGTAAGGAAGGACAAGCATATGGAGAAGCGGGAGAGGCTGATCATGAGGCTCAAGGAGCAAGGCTTCAAGCTCACACCCCAGCGGCTGGCGATCATCGAGCTCCTGGAGGAGGGCGGGCATCCGCGCGCGGAGGAGATCTATGAGAGGCTCTCCCGGCGCTACCCGATGCTCTCCCGGGCCACGGTCTATAACACCCTCGAGGTCCTCAAAGGGCTGGGAGAGCTGGCCGAGCTCCGGATCGAGCCCCAGGCCGTCCGCTACGACCTCGAGACCAAGCCGCACTGCCACTTCCTCTGCCGCCGCTGCGGCCGGCTCCTCGACCTTGGGGCTCCCCGGGGGCTCGAGAGGCTTCTGGGGAAGGAGCTGGAGGGCCACAAGATCGAGGAGGTCCAGGTCTCACTCTACGGCCTCTGCGCCGACTGCGCGAAGGAGGGCCAAGAATGAGCGCGATCGAGCTTGTTAAGGGGGTCTTTTGGGTGGGGGTGAACGACCGGACGACCGAGCTGTTCGAGTCGGTCTGGCCCCTCCCCCAAGGGGTGAGCTATAACTCCTACCTCATCGTGGACGAGAAGGTCGCCCTGATCGATACGGTCAAGGGGCCCTTCGCCCTGGAGCTGGTGGAGAACATCGAGGAGATCATCGAGCCCGCGAAGCTGGACTATCTCATCGTCAACCACATGGAGCCGGACCACTCCGGTGCGCTCCCGCTCCTCCGGCGGCTCGCCCCCCGAGCGAGGATCTTGGGGACAGAGAAGGCCGGCGGGCTCGTCCGGGCCCTCTACCACCTCGAAGGGGGGTTCGAGCCCGTCCGCGATGGTCAGCGATTGAGCTTGGGGAGGTGGAGCCTCATCTTCTATGAGACCCCGTTCGTCCACTGGCCGGAGACGATGATGACCTACCTAACCGAGGAGAAGATCCTCTTCTCCGGGGACGCCTTCGGGGGCTTCGGGGCCCTGGACGGAGGGATCTTCGATGATCAGCTCGACCTCAGCCGCTATGAGCCCGAGATCCTCCGCTACTTCTCCAACATCGTAGGGATGTATACCAATCCCGTCCAGCGGGCGATCCAGAAGCTCAAGGCGCTGGAGATAGAGATGATCGCCCCGGCCCATGGCCCGGTCTGGCGGAAGGAGCCCGAGAGGGTCGTCGGGCTCTACGACCGCTGGAGCCGGATGGAGGGCGAGCCCGGCGTCGTCCTCATTTACGGCTCGATGTATGGCGAGACCGAGCTGATGGCCGAGCAGGTGGCCCGCGGGGTGATCGCCGGGGGCGCGCCGCTGCGGGTCCTCGATGCCTCCCGGACGCACTTGAGCTTCCTCTTGGCCGAGGCCTGGCGCTACAGGGGGCTGATCCTGGGCGCCCCGACCTATGATGGCGGGATCTTCATCCCCATGGAGCAATTCCTCCGGCTGGCCCAGAGGAAGCGGCTCCAGAGGAGGGTCGTTGGCCTCTTCGGCTCCTTCGGCTGGTCCGGCGGGGCCGTGAAGGCGATGAAGTCGGTCATCGAGGAGTTGGGCTGGGAGCTGGTCGAGCCGGTGGTGGAGTTCAACGGCCGGCCTACCAGAGAGGAATTAGAGCAGGGCCTGGCCCTCGGGCGGGCCCTGGCCGAGCGGGTGCGGAAGGCACTTGAATGAAAGGAGGGAAGAATGCACAAGATCACAGAGCGAAACCTGAACGATGCCTTTGCCGGGGAGAGCATGGCCCACATGCGCTACCTGATCTTCGCCGAGCGGGCGGAGGAGGAGGGCTTCTCCAATGTCGCCCGGCTCTTCCGCGCGATCGCCTATGCCGAGCAGGTCCACGCCACAAACCACTACCGCGAGCTGGGGATGATCAATGACTCGGCGAAGAACCTCCAGGTGGCGATCAATGGGGAGATCTTCGAGGTCGAGGAGATGTATCCGGCCTACAACAAGGTGGCGGAGCTACAGAGCGAGCAAGGGGCGGTCCGCTCGACCCACTATGCCCTCGAGGCGGAGAAGATCCACGCGGGGATGTATCAAAAGGCCAAGCAGGCCGTAGCGGGCGGGAAGGACCTCCGCTTGGGGAAGGTCTACATCTGCCCCGTCTGCGGCTACACCGTCGAGGGGGAGGCCCCGGACCGCTGCCCCGTCTGCGGGGCACCGCGGGACAAGTTCAAGGGGTTCTAGTTTTGACGGCCGAGTCGCGTCGAGATTAGACTGGGCTGAGAAGTCCAAAGTATATGAGGAGGTCAGGATGGCATCAAAGAAGCTGCTGGAGATGCTGAATGAGGCGATCGCGCGGGAGCTCCAGGTCTCGATCCAGTATATGTGGCAGCATGTCCGGATCGCCGGGCCCCATGCGGCCGCGATCGGCCCGATCTTCCGATCCATCGCGATCACGGAGATGAAGCACGCCGAGGCGATCGCCGAGCGGGTGGACTACCTGGGCGGGGTCCCCACGACCAAGCCGGCCCCGATCACCGTCGGGGAGGAGTGGCAAGAGATGCTCCGGCTCGACCTGAAGGCCGAAGAAGAGGCGATCGCGATGTATAAGGAGATCATCGCCCTGGCGGAGAAGGAAGGGGACATCACCACCGCCCACATGTTCCGCTCGATCCTCGAGGACGAGGAGGAGCACCACAACGAGTTCGGGACCCTCCTGCAGGAGGCCGGAGCCGAGGCGGCGGAGCGGCCGAAGCGGAGGGCAGCAAGGGCTAGAGCTAGGGCGAGGAGGTGAGGATGGAGAAGCGCCTCCCGTTGATCGGCGATCCGGCACCGGCCTTCCAGGCGAAGACCACCCACGGGCCGCTCGACTTCCCCAAGGATTACAAGGGGAAGTGGGTGGTCCTCTTCTCCCATCCCGCAGACTATACCCCGGTCTGCACCACCAAATTTGTGGCCTTCGCCAAGCGGTATGAGCAGTTCAAGGCCCTGGGGGCCGAGCTCTTGGGCCTCTCGATCGACCAGGTCTTCTCCCACATCAAGTGGGTCGAGTGGATCAAGGAGAAATTGGGGGTGGAGATCCCCTTCCCGATCATCGCCGATAATACCGGGAAGATCGGTGAGCTCTACGGGATGCTCCATCCTGGGGCCGCGGAGGCCCAGACCGTCCGGGCGGTCTTCCTCATCGACCCGGAGGGGCTGATCCGGGCGATCATCTACTATCCTCTCAATGTCGGGCGGAATATGGACGAGATCCTCCGGCTCCTCCGGGCCCTCCAGACCGCCGATCGGGAGAGGGTGGCCCTCCCCGCCGGCTGGCCGGAGAATGAGCTCCTCAAGGACCGAGTGATCGTCCCTCCCCCCTCCTCGGAGGAGGGGGCCAAGAAGCGCCTGGAGGAGGCCAAGGCCGGGAAGGTGGAGTGCTACGACTGGTGGTTCTGCCACAAGAAGCTCGAGGGGAGGAGGTGAGCCCATGGCCAGGTTCTCCGAGCGCATCCAGGAGGCCGACTGGAAGAAGGAGAAGCATGTCCCGGTCATCGAGTGCCCCGATAAGGTGAAGGCGAACGAGCTGGTCCAGGTGAAGGTAAGCCTGGGGAAGGAGATCGCCCACCCCAATACCACGGCCCATCACATCCGCTGGATCGAGCTCTTCTTCCATCCCGAGGGGGAGAAGTTCACCTACCAGCTCGGGCACTTCGAGTTCTCGGCCCATGGCGAATCTACTGAAGGGCCGGATACGAGCTCGATCTACACTCATCACGAGGTCTCGACCTCGTTCAAGACTGCCAAGTCCGGGACGCTCTATGCCCTAGCCCTCTGCAACATCCACGGCCTGTGGCAGTCAGCCAAGGAGGTCAAGGTCGGCTGAGAAGGCTGAGAGGCTGATGTCAACCGCTGAGGAGGGCCCGGTTCGGCCTGTCGGGCGGAAGCCTCCCTGGCTCAAGGTCCGCCCGCCCGGGGCAGGCCGATATGCTAGGATCAAAGAGGCCCTGCGCCACTTGGGGCTCCACACCGTCTGCGAAGGGGCCCGCTGCCCCAACTTGCATGAATGCTGGGGGAGCGGGACGGTCACGCTCATGCTCTTGGGGGAGATCTGCACCCGCGGCTGCCGCTTCTGCGCCGTGGCCAAGGGCCGGCCTGAGCCGCCCGATCCGGACGAGCCGAAGAAAGTGGCCCAGGCCGTGGCCGAGTGGGGGCTCGAGTATGTGGTCCTCACCTCGGTGAGCCGGGACGACCTCCCCGACGGCGGGGCCGACCACTTCGCCAAGACGGTCGAGGCGATCAAGAAGGGGGGCTCTGCCTCCCTGGTCGAGGTCCTCATCCCCGACTTCCGGGGCGACCTCCGAGCCCTCGAGCGGCTCATCGAGGCCAGACCTGATGTGGTCGGCCACAACATCGAGACGGTCGAGCGGCTCACCCCCCTCGTTCGCGACCGCCGGGCCAGCTACCGCCAATCCCTCAAGGTCCTGGAGCAGGCCAAGCGGCTCGCCCCCTCGGTCTATACCAAGTCCGCGCTCATGCTCGGGCTGGGTGAGACCGAGGAGGAGGTCTTGGCGACGATGCGGGACCTCCGGGCCGTGGGTGTGGACTTCTTGGCCCTCGGGCAGTATCTCCAGCCCACAGAGCGGCATCTCCCGGTCTGGGAATACATCCCTCCGGAGAGGTTCCAGCATTACGCCCGCTTGGGGGAGGAGCTCGGCTTCCTGGCCGTGGCCGCCGGTCCGCTGGTCCGGAGCTCCTACCGCGCCGGGGAGCTTTTCATGAGGGCAGCGAAGTGAAGGCTGAGCTCCTCGTCATCGGCGGCGGGCCGGGAGGGTATGTCGCGGCCATCCGGGCCGCTCAGCTCGGACGAGATGTGACCCTCATCGAGCAGGACCGGCTCGGCGGGGTCTGCCTCAATGAGGGCTGCATCCCCTCCAAGGCCCTCATCCATGCCGCAAACCTCTATCATAAGATTCCCGAGCTCTCTCAAATTGGTATTGCCACGGAGGGCCTCCGGCTGGAGGTGGAGCGGCTCCGGGCCTGGAAAGAAGAGGTCGTCACGCGCCTCCGGGAGGGGATCGCCAAGCTCCTCTCGGCCAACGGCGTGAGGGTGGTCCCAGGCCGGGCCCACTTCGTCTCTCAAGGGCAGGTAAAGGTCGAGGGCGCGGAGGCGGAGACCATCGAATTCGACCACTGCATCCTGGCCAGCGGCTCGCGGCCCCTGGAAATCCCGGGCCTGGAGTTCGACCACGAGCTAGTCCTCGACTCGACCGATGCGCTAGCGCTAGAAGAGGTGCCCCAGGCACTGCTCGTGATCGGCGGGGGCTATATCGGGCTGGAGCTGGGGACCCTCTACGCTAAGCTCGGGAGCAAAGTGACGGTCGTGGAGATGATGAACCAACTCCTTCCGGGGACTGAGCCAGAGCTTGTCCGGCCTGTGGAGCGGCGGCTCCGGGAGCTCGGGGTAGAGGTCCTCTTGAGGGCGAAGGCCAAGGGCCTCCGGCGGGGCCGTTCGGGAGCGGAGCTGGTTGCCGAGGCCCCCGAGGGGGAGAAGAGGCTCGTCGCGGAAAAGATCTTACAGGCCGTGGGCCGGCGGCCGAACACCGCTGGCCTGGGGCTGGAGCGAGCCGGGGTTGAGCTCACCGAGAAGGGCTTCATCGCGGTGGACGGGCAATTCCGGACCAGCAACCCCCGGATCTTCGCCATCGGCGATGTGGCCGGCCCGCCGATGCTGGCCCACAAGGCCTCCCACGAGGGGATCATTGCGGCCGAGGCGATCGCGGGCCTCCCCAGCGCCGCCTTCAAGGCGGTCCCAGCGGTGATCTTCACCGACCCGGAGATCGCCTATGTCGGGCTCGGGCTGAGCGAGGCCGAGGCCCAGGCTCGAGCGAGAAAGGTCCTCGTCGGGCGGTTCCCCTTCGCTGCCCTGGGGAGGGCGGCGGCCATGGGGGAAGCCGAGGGCTTCGTCAAGGTCATCGCTGACGGGGAGAGCAAGGTAGTTTTGGGTGTAGAGATCGTCGGCCCGGAGGCCTCGAGCCTGATCGCCGAGGCGGCCCTGGCGATCGAGATGGGCGCGACCTTAGAAGACCTGGCCCGGACGGTCCACCCCCATCCCACCCTCCCGGAGGCGCTGATGGAGGCGGCCTTGGCGGCCTTGCACAGGCCGATCCATCTCCTCCCGAGGAAGGGGCCGGGCCGTGGCCCTAGCTAGCTGACCTTTCTGAACATCTCCCGCTTTGCGCCGCAGATGGGGCAGCGATCAGGCAGGACATTATCCGCGACATAGCCGCAGACTTGGCAGACATAGTAGTCCCCGACCTCGTCCCGGAGGAGTTTCCGCATCGCCTTCTCGTATAGCTCGCCGTGCACGGCCTCCACATCCATGGCGTGGGTGAAGCTGAGCGCCGCAGCCCGGTCGCCCTCTTCCTCGGCGACCTTGATGAACTGGGGGTAATAGACCGAGTTGACGGTCCGCTCTTGATTGAAGGAGTATTCGAGGTTCTCTTCAGTGCTCTTGATCGCGGCCTCGCCGAGCAGCCGCAGATGGTTCAGCGCATGGACCCGCTCGGCCTCGGCGATCGCTCGGAAGAGCTTCGCCACTTGAGGGAAGCCGTCCCTCTCGGCGCGCTCGGCGAAGGCCTGGAGCCGGATGTGGGCCTTGGCCTCGCCCACGAATGCCTCGAAGAGGTTCTTCCTCGTCCGCTCGCCCATCTTGGCCTTCCGACTCGGCTGGCCTTACCCCAGCCTAGGGTAAGGACTATCTTAAGCTGGAATGGGCTTCCCCGGCAAAGTTTGACACCGCTGGGGGGTCTCCATAAAATTAGCGAAGCTAATCGGCCTGACAAGGAGGTCGAGCGTGCCGGAGAATGAGGTCTTAAAAGCCATAAGGGAACGGAGGAGCATCCTAAGGTTCGAGCAGAAGCCGGTGCCGGAAGAGCAGGTCCAGGCGATCCTCGAGGCCGGGCGGTGGGCCCCCTCATTTGCCAACTCCCAGCCCTGGGAGTTCATCGTGGTCCGGGAGGAGGGGCTCCTGGCCGAGCTGAACAGCCTGGTCCAAAGGATCGCCATCGCCAAGCGCGGGAAGGTCGCGATCAGCAAGGCCGGACTCGGCGAGGCCCCGCTGGCGATCGTGATAGTCGTCGATCCATGGAAGGACCCGCAGCACTATGTCGAGGCCGGGACCGCGGCGGCGCAGAACATGGCCCTCGCGGCCCACAGCCTCGGCCTGGCGAGCTACTGGGCCGGGGTCTACAGTCCTCGGGGCGGGCGGGGGACCCCGGAGGCTAGAATTAAGAAGCTCTTGGGTATCCCCGAGGAGCACCGCGTGATCGCTGTCCTCCCGGTTGGCTTCCCCGCCTACAAGGACCAAAGCGAGCGGAAGGAGCTGGCCGAGCTGGTCCATTACGACCGCTATGGCGGGAAGGAGGGGCAGAGATGAAGCTCCGTTGCACTGCGTGCAAGGCAATCTTCTACAGCGATGAGCCGGTCGGGACCTGCCCCCTCTGCGGCGGGGAGCTCCGCGAGGAGCGAGAAGAGGCAGTGCGCTGCCGCTGCGAGGGGCGCGCGATCGAGATCGAGCTGCGCTATGGCATCCCCATCTGTCGATACTTCGTGCTCAACAATGCCCCCGGCTCGCGCTGCACCTACTTCGCCTTCCCGCGCCGCTGCCGGGTCGAGCGCCTCCCGGAGTATCAGCCCCGGACCGGGCTGGTCGAGAAGTAGCCCGAATGGCCGAAAAGGTCATCAACCGGCTCAGCTTCAAGATCGGCGGGGAGGCCGGCCAAGGAGTAGAGTCGAGCGGGGCAGGGTTCGCCAAGGCCCTCGCCCGCGGTGGACTTCACATCTTCGCCTACCAGGACTATATGTCCCGGATCCGCGGAGGGCACAACTTCTTCCAGATCCGGGTCGCCGAGCGGCCGATCTACTCCCATACTGACGAGATCGAGCTCCTCCTGGCCCTCACCGCCGAGGCGGTCGCGCGCCACCTCCCCGAGCTAGTCCCCGGCGGGGGGATCATCGCCGACGCGGAGCTGAAGCTGGAAGAGGCCCCCCTAGCGGACCGCGGGGTCAAGCTCTTTCATCTCCCGCTCGCCAAGATCGCCCTCGAGGAGGGCGGGAGCCGGGTGATGCTCAACACCGCGGCCTTGGGGGCCGCCGCGGGGATCACCAATTACAAGCTGGAGCACCTCGAGTCCGTCATCGAAGATAACTTCAAAGTCAAGGGCCCCCAGATCGTTAAGGCGAACTTAGCGGTCGTGCGCGCGGCCTATGAGTATGCCCAGCAGCGGTATGCCGCCGACTTCGGATATGAGCTGCGCGAGCTCCCGGGCCCGAGGAGGCTGGTCCTCTCGGGGAACACGGCGATCTGCCTCGGGGCCGTCGCCGCGGGGTGCAAGTTCCTCGCGGCCTACCCCATGACCCCCACGACGGGGATCTTGGAGTGGTTCGCCGCCCATGCCGGGCGCTTGGGATTGGTCTTCAAGCAGACGGAGGACGAGATCGCCGCGATCACCATGGCCATCGGGGCCGCACACATGGGTCTCCGGGCGATGTGCGCTACCTCCGGCGGGGGCTTCTCGCTCATGGTCGAGGCCCTCGGCCTGGCGGGGATGACCGAGACACCAATAGTGATCGTCGAGGGCCAGCGGCCGGGGCCGTCCACCGGCCTCCCGACCAAGACCGAACAAGGGGATCTTCTGTTCGTCCTCCACGCCTCCCAGGGGGAGTTCCCCCGGATCGTCCTGACCCCGGGGGATGCGGAGGAGGCCTTCCTCGCCGGAGCGGAGGCCTTCAACCTCGCCGAGCGCTACCAGTGTCCGGTGATCATCCTGAGCGACCACTTCTTGGGGACCTCGCTCCGGACGGTCGAGCCGGACCGATTGGACCTGGAGAAGGTCGAGATCGACCGCGGCGAGCTCCTCACCCCGGAGAAACTGGAGAGGCTCGAGGACTACAAGCGCTTCCGTTTCACCGAGACGGGGATTTCGCCCCGGGCCGTCCCAGGCCATCCTAAGGCCGTCTATGTCGCCACCGGGGACGAGCATGCCGAGGACGGGCGGATCACCGAGGACCCCGCCCTCCGCCGGAAGATGGTGGAGAAGAGGCTGAGGAAGCTCGAGCTGGCTCGCCGAGAGCTTCCTCCGCCGGTGGCCTTCGGCCCCGATCCTGAGCTAGAGGAGACGGAGCTGACCTTCGTGGCCTGGGGCTCGACCCTCGGCCCGCTCCGGGAGGCGGTCGAGCGGCTCAATTCCCAAGGCCGGCGGGCCGGGCTGGTCCACTTCCGGGCCGTCTGGCCCTTCCCCGAAGGGGCGGCCGAGATCCTAGCCCGGGCTAGGCGACTGATCGCCGTCGAGGGGAACTACACCGGCCAGCTCGCTGGGCTGATCCGCCAAGAGACCGGGATCAAGGTCGAAGGGCTGATCTCAAAATACGATGGGCTCCCATTCTCCCCGGGGTATATCCTCGAGAAGCTGGGGGAGCTAGAGGGGGTGAAGAGCGGTGCTTGACCTCAGGCTCTACCAAGGCCGGGAGAAGCCGACCTGGTGCCCCGGGTGCGGCGATTGGGGCATCTTAGCGGCGGTCAAGAACGCCCTGGCGGAGCTGGAGATCCCGCCCCACCGGGCCCTCATCGTCTCCGGGATCGGCTGCGGGAGTAAATTGCCACACTACATGCGAGTCAACGGCTTCCACGGGATCCACGGCCGAGCCCTCCCGATCGCGACCGCGGCCAAGCTGGCCAATCACGCTCTGACCGTTTTAGTTGTGGCCGGGGATGGCGATAGCTACGGGATCGGGGGGAACCACCTCTTGCACGCCTGCCGCCGAAATCCTGATATCACCCACCTCGTGGAGGACAACCGGATCTACGGCCTCACCAAAGGGCAGTATTCCCCGACCTCGGAGCAAGGCTCTCTCACGGTCACCTCGCCCGAAGGGTCGGTCGAGCTAGGGTTCAACCCCCTAGCGGTCGCCATCGCCGCCGGAGCGAGCTTCGTCGCGCGGGGCTATGTCGGCGACCTGAAGCACCTCACGAGCCTGATCGTCCGGGGTGTGCAACACAAGGGCTATGCGCTGATCGACATCCTCCAGCCGTGCGTGACCTTCAATCGGGTCAACACTTACGAGTTCTACAACGAGCGGGTCTACCGCCTCGAGGAGACTGACCATGACCCGCACGATCGGCTCGCGGCCTTCCGAAGAGCGTTTGAGTGGGGCGAGCGGATCCCGATCGGCCTCTTCTACGAGGAGGAGCGGCCGACCCATGAGGAGTCCTTCCCGGCGCTGCGGGAGGGCCCACTGGTCGAGCGCCCGCTCCGGCCCTCGCTCGAGGAGTTCGAGGCCCTGAAAGCGGAATTACTGTGAATGAGAATGAGGAGGAAGACGATGGAGAAGTGGCAATGCACCGTCTGCGGCTACATCTACGATCCGGAGAAGGGCGATCCCGACGGCGGGATCGATGCGGGGACCCCGTTCGAGGACCTCCCGGAGGATTGGGTCTGCCCGGTCTGCGGGGCAGGGAAAGAGATGTTTGAGAAGCTCGAGTGAGAGTCGTCATCGTCGGGAACGGGGTCGCCGGGGTCACCGCCGCGCGGGCGATCCGCGAGGGCTGCCCTGAAGCGGAGATCGAGATCTACACCGCCGAGGATTGGCATTACTACCCCCGGCCGCAATTGATCGAGCTGTTGGCCGGGCGGATCGGGCCGGAGCAGGCCTTCCTCTACGATGAGCGGTGGTATCGCGAGCGGGGGATCAAGGTCCACCTGGCGAGCCCGGTCGAGGAGCTTGACCCGAAGCGAGGCGAGCTCAGGCTCAGGGGCGGGAAGCGGGTCAGCTACGACCGGCTCCTCCTCGCCACCGGGGCCAGGGCGGCCCTCCCCGCGGTCCCGGGGATCACCCAGGAGGGGGTCTTCACCCTCCGGACCCTCGCCGATGCCCTGAGGCTTCGAGAGAGGGCAAGGGCGGCCAAGAGAATGGTGGTCCTCGGCGGGGGCTTCCTCGGCCTGGAGGCCGCCTCGGCCCTGGCCGCCTCCACTGGGGTCCGCCCCTTGGTCCTCGAGCGGCAGAGCTGGCCCCTCTCCCGCCAGCTCGACCGCCAGGGGGGCGAGCTCCTGATGAGGCTCCTCCGGGAGAAGGGGGTGGAGGTGGTCACCGAAGCCCGGTCCGCCGCGATCCTGGAAGGGGCCCGGGGGGTCGAATTGGCCGATGGGCGGCTCATCGCGGGGGATTTCGTCCTGGTCGCGGCCGGGATCGAGCCGGAGTGCAGCCTGGCCCGGGCGGCGGGGCTGGCAGTGAATAAGGGGATCATCGTCGATGAGCGCCTCCAGACGAGCGTGCCAGGGATCTACGCCGCTGGTGATGCCGCGGAGTTCGAGGGGAAGGTCTACGGGATCATCCCCGCGGCGCTGGAGCAGGCAAAGGTCGCGGCCCTGAACATCGTTGGCCAGGAGGCCAGCTATCGCGGGACAGTCCCCTCGAACACTCTCAAGGTGAGCGGGCTCGACCTCTTCTCCGCTCAGGATGGGGGCTACAAAGAGCTCCGATTAGTCGATGAGGCGCACGGAACCTACAAGAAGCTGGTCTTCAAGGAGGGGAGGCTCGTGGGCGCGATCCTCCTGGGGACGAGGGAGAATGCCGCCCAACTCGCCAGGCTGATCGCTTCAGGGCAGGACCTCTCCGGATATGAGGAGGCCCTCCTCGCGGACGAATTCGACCTCAAGGGGCTGTGAGCCGCCTTACGGCCTTGATCCTCTTCTCCGCATGCTTAATAATGTGAGAGGCCAGTTTTCTTAAGGGAGGAAGGAGTATGGAAGAGGTCGGGAAGGTGACTCACTACTTCTCTAGGATCGGCGTGGGGGCGATTACGCTCTCCGGGGAGCTCAAGCTCGGGGACCGGATCAAGATCAAGGGCGCAACCACAGATTTCGAGCAGCTCGTGGAGTCGATGCAAATCGAAGGGAAGCCGGTCGAGCGAGCTGGCCCGGGGGACTCAGTCGGGCTCAAGCTGAAGGAGCGGGTGCGAGAGG
>JAPWVC010000029.1 GCA_028275195.1 Candidatus Acetothermia bacterium | reverse complement strand
GACCGCTCATCTCCTTTTGGGCCACCTCCTTCGCCTTGGCCTGGGCCTCCCTCACGGCCGCTAAGATCAGATCCTCGAGCATCCCCACCTCCTGGGGGTCCACGACCTCCGGGGCGATCTTGATGTCCAGGATCTCTTCCCGGCCATTGGCCACGACCTTGACCATCCCCCCGCCGCTTGAGGCCTCGATCCTCATCTCCGCCAGCTCCGCCTGCTTCTTCTCCAATAGCTCCTGGGCCCGCTTCACCTGACGCATGATCTCTTGGAGCCCCGGCAGTCCCTTCAATTTAGCCGCCCTCCTCGTTGGAAATGATAGTGGCCCCGAAGGGCTCATTTCAACTTCAGCCTAGCTGAGCAGCTCCCCATGGAAGGAGCGGAGAAGGTGAGCCTCGCCCTCGCTCCCTTCCCTCGGCTGGGCAGCTCGAGGGGCGAAGGCGAGCTCGACCTCCAGCTCGCCGTAGAACCTCCGGACCATCCCCTGGAGGAAGGAGTGGTTCTCCGGCTTCTCCAGGCTCTCCTTATGGAACTTGTAGTCTGGGGGATACTCGATCCGGAGCTTCCCCTCCTGCAGGAGCGGCCGCCCCTCGGCGAGGAAGGCGTAGATCGCGACTCGTTCCTTCTTGATCGCCTCGAGCATCGCCTCCCACTTCCCCTCCGGCTCCGGCAGGCGCGGCTCAGGCCCGGGCTCGGTGCCGGAGGTGTGGGTAGAGATAGGGGCCATTTCCGACCCGGTCTGGGCTCGGACTTGGGCTCGCCGGCCCCCTTGCCCTTGGGTTTGGGGATTGGACTTGCCCCCCGGCCGGCGGGCGACCGGCGCGCTCCCTGACTCCTCTCGTCTCCGCCTCAACTCCTCGATGAGCCGGATCGTCCCTACCTCCAGCATGATCCGCTTATCGAGCAAGAAGCGGAGCTCCCGCTTCAGCTCGAGGAGTCGATCCGAGAGGAGGATCAGCTCCGCCTCGGAGGAGGCCAAGCCCGGCCCTAGCTCTGGCGGTCCCGACCGCGGCTCCTGCTCCCCACCGAGCCGGGCGATCAAAAGGTCCCGGCAGAGCTCGACGGCCCCCTCGAGGAAGAGCTCAGGGTCCTTCCCTCGCTCGCTCAGCCGGGCGATGACCCCCAAAGCCGCGGGGGCATCCCCTCCAAGGACAGCTTCCAGGTAGGCCCTGATGGCCTCCTCTCCCGGGAGGCCCATCACCTCCAGGAGGTCCTCCTCCTCGATCCTGCCCTCGCCCTTGTAGGAGGCGAGCTGCTCGAGCAGGACCTCTGCGTCCCGGAAGGAGCCCTTGGCCCGGCGGGCGATCGCCCGGATCGCTTGCGGGCTGGCCGCGATCCCCTCGGCCTGGGCGATCTCTTGGATCTTCCGCTCGATCAACTCCGGCGGGATCGGCCTGAACTCGAAGGCCTGGCAACGCGAGGCGACTGTCGGCGGGAGCTTGTGCGGCTCAGTGGTGGCGAAGATGAAGATCACCCGCCGCGGCGGCTCCTCCAGGGTCTTCAACAGAGCGTTGAAGGCCTCATTCGTCAGCATGTGGACCTCGTCGATGATGTAGACTTTATAGCGCACCTCGGCGGGGACGAAATTGACCTCCTCGCGGAGCTGCCTGATCTGGTCGATCCCGCGGTTGCTCGCCCCGTCGATCTCCAGGACATCGAGGGAGATCCCCCGCCCGATCCGCTGGCAGGCGGGGCATTCATTGCAAGGCTCGCCCGCCTCAGGCCGCTCGCAGTTGACGGCCTTGGCGAAGATCCGGGCCACCGAGGTCTTCCCTGTCCCCCGCGGGCCGGCGAAGAGGTAGGCATGGTGGAGCCGGCCGGAGGCGACGGCGCTCTGGAGGGTCTTGACAGTGTAGTCCTGGCCGAGGACCTCCCGGAACCGTTGGGGCCGCCAGCGCCGATAGAGAGATTGATGGTTTCCCATCTAGCTTCTCCTCAGGATCTGGATCTTCGAGCTCCTTCAAGCCGGCCCGAAAGTGGGCCCATTGCATTGAGCGGCCTTGGGCCGTTGATGGTCATCTAAGCCGAGATCTAGCCCGGGCAAAATAGGGGAGCTGGGCCTCACCTTCCCATTTATCCTCCACCTTGGAGGGAAAGTCAAGCCCCTATGTCCGACCCACGCTTGCCCGATAGAGTGGGGTAGCCTTTTTATGCCTTCTGGACCTTCCCGGCCTTGATGCACCGGGTGCAGACGCGTATCCTCCTTCGCCCTCCGCGGTAGATAGCCCAGATCCGCTGGAGGTTGGGGAGGCGCTTCCTCGGGTTGTGCTTCCCGGAGTAACTCACCTGGCGGCCGATCTCCGGCCCCTTCCCGCAGATTTCGCAGACCCTGGACATCTTCTCTCCTTAGTTTTCCTGATCTGCCTTAGCTAGCCCTAGCCTCGACCTTTGAGCCGCTTGATCTCCTCGATCAGCGCGGGGACGACCTCATGGAGGTCCCCGACGATCCCGTAGTCCGCCCGGGCGAAGATCGGGGCCTGCGGGTCCTTGTTGATCGCCACGATGATCTTCGCGTCCTTGCAGCCGACCATATGCTGGACCGCCCCAGAGATCCCACAAGCGAAATAGAGCTTCGGCGCGACCCTCACCCCGGTCTGGCCGATCTGCTCCTCCGCGGGGCGCCAGCCGTTGTTGACCGCGATCCTCGTGGCCCCGACGGCCCCGCCGAAGAGGGCGGCCAGCTCCTCGAGCTTCTTGAAGCCCTCCTCGCTCCCTACACCCCGCCCGCCGGCGACCACGACCTCGGCCTCGGTGAGGCTCACTCCCTTCCGGACCGCCTCGAGCAGCTCGCGGACGACGAGCTTGAGGTCGGCTTCCTCGAGCGGGACCTCCAATCTCTCGACTTCTAGCCGATTATTCGGGGCCGGCTCGGGCTCGGCAGGGAAGGCATGGGGCGCGAGGGTCAGGAGCCGCGGCTCGCTCAGGAGCTCGACCTCAGCGAAGAGGATCCCGCCCCAGACGGCCCGGGTGATCTTCATCCGCCCGTCCTGGAAGGAAAGCTCGGTGCAGCCGGTCGCTAGGCCCAGATCGAGTCTGGCCGCGGCCCTTCCCAGGAGCTCCTTCCCCAAGGCCGTCGCGCTCGCGAGGACCACCTTAGGCGAGCGGGCTTTGATGGCCTGGACCAGGGCCTTAGTGTAGGCCGCCGGGGAGTAGGCCCTCAGCTTGTCCGACTCGACGAGGATCGCCCGCTCGGCCCCGAACTCCCTCAACTTGGGGAGGTGGCGCTCGAGGTCCGCCCCGATGAGCAGGGCCGCCAGCGGGAGCCCGGAGGCCCGGGCCAGCCTCCGCCCGGCCGTCAGTGCCTCAAGCGAGGTATCGACGAGCGCGCCCTTCCGCTCCTCAATGAATGTTAGAATCATGGCAATCACCTCACTAGACCAGCCCCGCCTCGCGGAGCTTCTCCAGGAGCTTCGGGACCGCTCCCTTCCCCTCGCCGAGGATCTCTCCCCCGGCCCGCTCGGGTGGCTTCCGGAGTTGGATCAGCCGGAGAGGCTCCTCCCGCGGCGCGGCCTTCACAGTCTTGATCTCCTTCCGCTTGGCCAGCATGATCCCTCGGAGGCTGGGGTGGCGCGGGCGGTTCATCCCATCGACCAAGGTCAGGACCGCCGGTGGCTGGAGCTCGTAGACCTCCTCTCCCAGCTCGATCCCCCGCCGGACGAGGATCTTGCCATCTTGGAAGTCGATCTTCTTGACCCCATCGACCGCGGGGAGCCCGAGGGCCTCAGCCACCGCCAGCCCGACCTGGTGGTGCGAGCCATCACCGGACTCTAGCCCGAAGAAGACGAGGTCGAACTCCAGCCCCTTGAGGGCCTGAGCCAGGGCCGAGGCAGTGCTCTTTGGTCCCCAAGCCTCCTCATCCCCCTCGAGCTCGAGGAGGATCCCCTCGTCCGCGCCCATGGCGATCGCCTCGCGGATCGTCTCCGTCGCCCCGGAAGGGCCGAGGGAGAGGACCGTCACCGTCCCGCCTTTCGCCTCCTTGATCCGGATCGCCTCCTCGACCGCGCACTCATCGTGGGTGTTCATCACATAGTCCAGGCCAGTGGAGACGAGCCTCTTCCCGTCCGGCGCGATCTCCACCCGCTCCTGGGTGTCCAGCACCCGCTTCAAGCAGACGACGATCTTCACTCCGCGATCACTCCTTCCCTGCTCAGCTTGAGCTCCGCCAGCGGCGGCTGGAGGTAGCGCGGCTCGAGGGAGAAGAGCTCATCCTCTTGAGCTATGGCGAACTTGGCCGCCCCGAGCAGGGCCACCTCCAGGGCCGAGGGGAGGTTCAATGCCCGCGGGGCCACGACCCCTCCACGAGCGGCGAGCTCTTCCCGATAGCGCTCGGCCCCACTCCCCACGAAAAGCTCCCCTTGGAGCCCCTTGGCCAGCACCTGCTCGATCTCCGCCACCCGCTCCTCCATCATCTGTCCGCCGGAGGCGAACTCAGTGAGATAAACCAGGTTCCGCCGATCATGGATCAGGACACAGATCCTCCCGGGCCAGAACTCGACCCGTCGGGCATAGCTTGTGGCCGTCGGGACCCCGACTAAAGGCGCTCGCAGCCCCTGGGCCAGCCCCTTGGCCGTGGCGATACCAATCCGCAGGCCGGTGAACGACCCCGGCCCGGAGGAGACGGCGATCAGCTCCAGGTCCTCGACCTTCACTCGGCTCAGCTCGAGGAGGCGGTCAACGGCTTGGAGGAGCCGCTCCGCCTGGCCCATCTTCGCGGGGAAGGTCAGCTCCCCGATAGCCGAGGGGCCAGCAGCGAGCCCGACTGAGCCGACCTCCGTGGCCGTGTCGATCCCCAGGGTCAGCATCGCCCGCGATTCTAGCCAATTGCGGGCCGGGATTGCAACTCCGCCCTACTCGCCCCAGATGTAGATGAGTGGCAAGATCGCGGCCCCGGCCAGCTCCGGATGGGCCACGGTATTCTCGACGGCGAAGATGATGAGGGCCTGCTCGAGCGAATGGGGCTCGGCCGGGCTCTGCCGCGGGATGTCCGAGATCTTCAGCTCCTCCGGTCTTCCCGCCCAAGAGGGCCCTCTTAGCCTGAAGTGCCACCAATTGCCTAGCGCGCCCCCAGCCGCCGAGCGGAGCTGGGGGGTCTCGCCCCTGAGGGCTAGTTCGTAGAGCTCAGCAATGGTTATTTTCTTGTCAAGAAGGGCCTCGAGAAAGGAGCCGATCAAGAACAGGCTCGCGGCCTCCCGGAGCTCCTCGCTCTCGCCGTGGAGAGCGAGGTCAATGAGCCCTGCCAGTCCCAGCCTTCTCCCTCCCACTTCGCGCTCAACATAGATCATGGCCGCAAAGAACCTCGCCTCAGGGCTCGCGCCGCCGGCAGCAAGGGCTCTCAGGGCCTCGGGGTCTGGAGGCGCACAGTAGCCTATCTCGAAATAGAAGTGGCTGGCGATCGAGCGTAATTCCGCGGTCTCGCCCCGCTCGGCCAGCTCGAACCACCCTTCGCAAGGATGAAGCCGGTATGGGGCATGCCCGATCTTCATGTGCAGGAGGGCGACGGCCAGGAGATATGCCCCTCCGCGTATGGCCTCAACGGAGCCGTCGAAGTGATAGCCCCAGAGCTCTTCCTCCCCACCCCGCAATAAGCCTTCCAGCCGGCGGAGGAGATCGAGTGCCAGCTCCGGAGCCAGCCTTATCTCCATTATCTCCCGAGGATCTTCTACGAATTTTCTTGCAAACGACTCGGGCGAGATCCCAAGGGTCTCTTGGGCGAAGAGGGCGAGCATCACCCCCCAGGCCCGAGCTTGGCGGAGCTCGGCGGTCTCCCCAGTGTAGATCCCCAAGATGAGCTGATCAATGGGAAGCTCGCCTCGGGAGATCTCTACCATAATGGAGAGGCTCAGCAGCCCTGCGACCCACTGCCTCAGCTCAGGGGAAGGCCCTCCGACTAGGCCCTCTAGGTAAGCGACGCTAGGGGGTTCGCCCTCCTTAAATGCTCTAGCAAGCCGCTCCAATAGCGCTCGGGCCGCGGCCTCGCGGAGCTCGTGGACCAGATCGTGGGTTGCGATCTGGACCAGCTCCTCATCGGTCTTCCTCCCGTCCGCGCAAGTGGAACCGGCCTGAGCTGAGGCGATCAGCCCGGCCAGCAGGACCAAGAGCAACGGGACTAGCAAGATCCGCCAACTGCTCCTTCTCATCTCCTGTCACTTCCCTTAGACTTATATCCCCGGGGCTGGCGCGGTTCGAGCCGCTTCCTTAAAGAATTTCTGGGCCTCCTGGAGGTCCAGCTCGATCTGCCGCTGGAGGGCCTGAGGGTCGGGGAACTCCAGGTCCCCTCGGAGTCGCCTCAATAAAGAGAGTTCTAACTCCTCGCCGTAGAGCTCCCCGGAGAAGTCGAGGATATAGACCTCGTATGACCGCTCCTTCCCGTCGAAGGTCGGCCTCCTCCCGATGTAGAGCAGCCCAGGGAACTGGAGGCTTGCCTTCGCGAGCTTGACCTCGACCGCATAGACCCCGTCCGGAGGGGTGACCAGCTCCTCCGAGAGCCGGAGATTGGCCGTGGGGAAGCCGAGCTTCTGTCCCCGCCCCTCCCCGCGGACCACCGGGCCGACGAGCAAAGGGGGATAGCCCAAGAGCGCCCTGGCCTCTTCGATCTTGCCGGCCTGGATCGCCTCTCGGACCGCGGTCGAGCTGACCGGCCGGCCGGCGATCGCGAGCCTGGGGAGGGCCTCGACTTGGAAGCCCTGGGCCTCCCCTAGCTCCCGCAGGAGGGCCGCATCCCCCTCGCGGTCCCGCCCGAAGCGGTAGTCCTCCCCTACGACCACATAGGCCGGCCTCAGCCGGGCCGCGAGGAGGCGGGTGAACTCCTCCGGCCTAAGCCCGCGGAGCTTAGGGAAATCGGCGACCACCACAAGGTCCACCTCCTCCTCTAAGAGCTTGAGCTTCAGCTCCGGGGGGAGGAGGAGCCGCTTCCCCCGGCCGAGGTAACTCCCCGGCGGCTTGAGGAAGGTGAGGGCCGCGCTTTTGAGGCCCTTCTCCTTCGCCAGGGCCCGGGCCCGTCCCAGGAGGAGCCGGTGGCCTAAGTGGAGCCCATCGAAGGTCCCGAGGGCCACGACGGTCCCTCGCTCGGGAGCGGGAATGGCCTCATCCAGAGCGATGCGCATCGAGCCTCCGCTTTAACTCCTCTAGGACCAACCGCTCGACCTCAGCTAGCTCGCCGCTCAGGAGGCAGCCCGCGGCCTGCTCATGGCCCCCTCCGCCGAAGCTCTGGGCCAGCTCATTGACCTTCAGCCCCTCCTTAGCCCGGAAGGAGACCTTCACCCGCCCGCCCTCGAGCTCCTTGAAGAGGACAGCGACCTTGACCCCCTCGACCGTCCGGAGCTCATCGACCAGATGTTCCGTCTCGTGAGGGAGGGCCCCCAGCCGGGCGAAGACCTCCAAGGGGAGCTCGGCCCAGATGATCCCGCCGTCGAGGTGGGCATGGAGGAGGGCATGGCCGAGGAGGCGGAGCTCGCCCGGCGTCCGCCGCTCGTAGAGGTTGACGATCACCTCATGGGCCTTTGCTCCTTGCTCGAGCAAGGCCGCGGCGTCCCGGAGCGCTTGGGCATCGGTGTTGGCATTCCTGAAGGCATCGGTATCGGCGACGAGACCGGCATACAGGGCGGTGGCGATCTCCGGATCGTTGAGCTTGAGGGCCAGCGAAAGTTGGAAGATGAGCTGGGCCGTGGCCGCGGCTTGCCGGAGGTAGTTGATCTGCCCGAAGCCGGGGTTGCTGACATGGTGGTCGATGTTGATGATGGGCTTCCCGGTCCGCTCGATCAGCCGCTTCACCTGCTCCCCTACCCGCTCGAAGCTGGCGCAGTCGAGGACGAACCAGAGCTGGGGGTCGAACCCCTCGGGGAGGTCCCGCGGTCCCTTGATCCCCTCTGCCCCCTTGAGGAACTTTAGGCTCTGCGGGACCGGGTCCTGCATGACGATGAGGGCCTCCTTCCCCAGCCGGCGGAGGATCAGCCTCAAGGCCAGGGTGCTCCCGATCGCATCCCCCTCGGGGCTGAGATGGGTGGTGAGGGCGAACCGCTCGTGCTCCTTGATCAGGTCGAGGATCGTCTCCAAAGAGGGGTCGCGCTTCTCGAGCTGGGCCGGGATCGAGGGTCTCTTTCCGCTCATTAGCTTTTCATCTTAACATCGCGGGAGGGCCGATTGCAACCCCTCTTCCCTCATGCTAGAATCGCAGGGCAATGGGGCGAGAGAAGCTCATCCAGCCCGAAGAGCGGGAGGAGGACCTCCTCCTCCGGACCCTCCGGCCGCGGCGGCTGGAGGAGTTCATCGGCCAGGAGAAGATCAAGGAGCGGCTCCGCCTCTATTTGAAGGCCGCGGCCGAGCGGGGCGATGTCCTCGATCACATCCTCCTCCACGGCCCTCCGGGCCTGGGGAAGACCACCCTTGCAATCATCATCGCCGCGGAGATGGGGGTCCAGATCAAGATCACCTCCGGTCCGGTGATCGAGCGGCCAGGGGAGCTAGCGGCGATCCTCACCGGCCTGGGGGAAGGGGATGTCCTCTTCATCGACGAGATCCACCGCCTCCGGCGGAATGTGGAGGAGCTCCTCTACCCGGCGATGGAGGAGTTCAAGCTCGACATCCTGATCGGGGAGGGGCCGAACGCTCGCTCCCTCCGGATCGACCTCCCGAGGTTCACCCTCATCGGGGCTACCACCCGGACCGGGCTCTTGACCTCGCCGCTCCGGGACCGGTTCGAGGTCGTCTTCCACCTCGACTTCTACTCCCCCGAGGAGCTGGAGGAGATCGTCCTCCGCGGGGCGAGGATCTTAGGGGTGAGGCTGACCGAGGAAGGCGCGGAGGAGATCGCCCGCCGGGCCCGGGGAGCCCCTCGTGTGGCCAACCGGCTGCTCAAGCGGGTCCGAGACTTCGCCCAGGTCCGCGGGGCCGAGGTGATCGACCGAGAGGTCGCCCGCCAAGCCCTGGAGATGCTGGAGATCGATCATGCCGGGCTGGATGAGCTCGACCGGTTGATCCTCAGAACGATCATCGAGAAGTTCGGGGGCGGGCCGGTCGGGCTGGAGACTCTAGCCGCGGCCTTGAGCGAGGAGAAGGACACCCTCGCGGAGGTCTACGAGCCCTACCTCCTCAAGGAGGGGTTCCTCCAGCGGACCCCTCAGGGGCGAGTGGCGACCTTGAGGGCCTACCAGCACCTCGGTTACCCCCGCCCGGCAGGAGCGGAAGAGAGGCTCCTCTAGCCCTCTCCGGAGAGGAACTCCTCGATCTTCCTGGGATCGACCCCCTTGAGCCTCTTGGCCAGCTTGGCGAGCTCCTCCTTGGGGACCTCCTCATCGAGCCAGCGCTCCAGCGCACTTAATCTGATCCGCCAGCGGCCACCGAGCCGGACGCCCGGCAGCTCGCCCGCGGCGAGCATCTTGTAGATCTCATCGAGTGGGATCCCCAAATACCGCGCGGCATCATGCGGCGTGATGAAGCCGTCCCGGATCATCATGCACCTCCTCAGACTCACTCCCCGAAGGCCAGTTCCTGGTCAGTCGGGGAATACTTGATCGCGGCGGTGGGGAAGGCATTGATCCTGGCTGTGAGCCACCACCGCCCTTGGTCGGCGAAGATTCCGACCTCCCAGCAGCCGCAGAAGCTCCGCACAAGCCCGTATTGGAAGGTGGTAAGCCTCCCCAGCCCCAGGTCATACTCCCCTTTGAAGGAGGCTTTCCAATCCTTGGTGAGCCCCAGGGCAAGCTCGGCATTGACCCGCTTGAGCGCGAGCTTATTCAAGTCATAGCGGAGCCCGAGCTTGAACTGCCCGGCCGCGAGCTTAGCGACCAGATCGGAGAACCGCCCGCTCAAGAAGTCGAGGCCGCTCTCCGCCGTGAAGTTCCATCCTGCCGCAGCTAGGGCCAGCGAGCCCTTGAGGGCCGCCTTCTGGAGCTGCCCCTTGTTCAAGTCATAGCCCAAGCCGAGGGCGATCAGGCCCTCGAGGCCGAGGCTGGAGTCAAAGTCAAAGAGGCGCCACTGGCCCTCGCGGTAACGGTAGCTCAGCTCGAGCTCGAGCGGCGCGAAGCCCTTCTCTTGAAAGTCATAGCCGGCTGCGAACCGGCCCTGAAGGCCGGGCAGGCCCCTCGGGCTCCAGCTCCCTCGCAGGTCGAGGCGGCTCGCTTGCGCTTCGGTGTCGAAGGCGAAGGGGCTCCTCCCCCGGACGAGCCGGTAGCTATAGGCCAAAGAGAGATTTAGCCCCTCGAGCGGGAGGAGGCCCAGGCTCGGCGAGAAGGTCAGGGTCTCGAGCCGCGTCGGGCCATAAAAGGCGAGGCGATAGCTCCCGTTCGCGCGGAGCTTGAGCCGCCCCTCACGAAAGGAGAGCTCTTCCAGGCCGAGGTTGACCAGCCCGGCGAAGCGGGTCCCCTCGCTGAACGCGGCCTGCTCGAGCTTCCGCTCGCGATACCGCCCGAAGCTCAAGCTAAAGGAGTAGTTGAGTGGTCCGACCTTCTGAGAGAGGCGGCTGAGGGTTAACTCCGGCAGTCGGGCGAGGGCACGATACTTAAGCTCCTCGCCCTCCGCGGGCATGCCCACATACTGTTCATGGCCAGTGGAGAGGGTCCAGCTCCAGCCGGCCCTGGCCCCGGCGAGCCGGCCTTGATAGCCCATCCACTGGCCCTCGACTCCCGCCTCGAGCTGGCTGCGGTAGTCAGCCGCGAGCTCGAACCTCACCCCTTGAGAGAGCAGAGCGCGGTCGGAGAGCGCGAGCTCGAAGAGCCCTAATTCCCCGAAGAGCTGGTAGAGGTGGAGCGAGCCGCTATGGCCGAGCAGGTCGTAGCTCAAGTCCACCCCTCCCCCGAGCTGATGGTAGCGGTTGAAGTAGTCGAGCAGGACGAAGCCGTAGTTATGCTCGTCCAGGGCGAAGGGGAGCCGCCACTTGGCGAACCAGCCCCGAGCGGTGCTCCGCCCGAGCTCCGGGAGGAAGGGGCCCTTCTGTTCCTCCTTCATTGGGGCGAGATACAAAGGAGCCCAGAAGACCGGGCGGTCGAAGGCCCACAGGGTGATGTTCATCCCGACCAGGAGGTCTTCCCCGAAGATGAGCACCCTCTCGGCAGTGATGCAATAGGCTTCCTGCTTGATCTCCTCGCGGCAAGAGCAGGTAGTGAAGGCACCCTTAGTGAGCTCGAGGCGCTCGAGCTCCGCCTCAGCGGTGAAGGCTAGCTCGGCCCGCTCGCCCTCGTAGCGGAGGAGGTGCCTCTCCCCACGGGCATTGGTGAAGCCACCCTCCCCGCGGAAGGCCCCCAATTCAGCTTGCCAGGAGGAGGGCGCACCTTTCGGTGCTGGGAAGACGATGATCTCCTCGGCCGCGACTCGCCCATCGCGGTAGTTGACCTCCGCCCCGGAGGAGAGCTCGAGCCGCTCCAGCTCGAATGCCAAGCCTCGGCTCGAGGATGAGGGAGGCGAGCTAGCGGGAGCGGGCCCGAAGGTCAGCCGGGCCCGCCCAGCACGATATTTGAGCGGGGAATGCCCCTCTCCTCCATAGCCCCGGTCGCCTGACGGGGCTGGAACGCGCTCCTCTCCCGAGAAGTTAAGGAACTCCGCCTCCTTCAGGCTCAGCCGGCCCGCGTTATCCTCTTCCAGCTCGGCCCGAAGCTCATCGCCCCGTGCGGAGATCACCCCGATCGATAGCTCGATCCCCTCCTCAGCTTTGAGGGCCCATCTTCGCCCGGAGCGGCTCATCTCCAGCCGCTCGGCCACGAGCGAGCTATCGCCGTAGGTCACTGTCACATGGCCCTCCGCACTCACGGCGGCCCAGTCCGCGCTCAAGGTGAGGGAGTCAGCCCGGAGCTCGAGTTTGGGCCTAGGCTCGGCCGAGACCGAGAGGGGAGCCTCCTCACCGGGCTGGTCCGGGTCGAGGTTGGACCTGGCCTCCCCCACTGCGCTCGCCGAGGCCGGAAGGAAGAGTATGACGAGGCAGGCGAGTAGGAGGTGCCTGTGGAGGCTGCGGCGGAGCCGTTCGGAGAGGTCGAGCTGGCTGGCACGGTCCATGACGGCAAAGAGGAAGAGCCCGAGGCCCCCGAAGAGGATGTTCGGGAGCCAGGCCGAGAGCCCGGGTGGGATCAATCCTCTCCGGCCGAGGGTCGAGGTCCAGACCAGCCCGCCCTGGAAGAGCCCGACGAGGAGGACCCCGAGCACGATCCCCGCGGCCCGGCTCCGGGTGGAGAAGATCAAGCTCAAGGGGGCCCCGAAGAGGGCGAAGATGAACCCGGCCAGTGGGATCGCGAGCTTGGAATGATACTCCACGATTAAGCCCTCGGCCCTTAGCCCGCTCGCCCGGAGGAGCCGGATCTGCGCGGCCAGCTCCGCGAGGCTCATCTCCTGGGGGGTCCGGGAGGCGAGGAAGAGCTGCTCCAGGCCCCCGCCGACATCGATGGCCAAGGAATCGAAGCGGAGCTCGTATTCTAGATGGCCGTGCTCGTCGTATTTGTGGACCACCCCGTCCCGGAGGTGCCAGACCTCGCCGTCCCAGCTCCCCTCATCGGCCACGATCACATTGGGGTAACGGCCCCCCAGCTCGGGGAGGTAGGCGGCCCCCGCAAGGTCGTAGACTATGATCCCCTC
>JAPWVC010000022.1 GCA_028275195.1 Candidatus Acetothermia bacterium | reverse complement strand
AAGGTCTTGCTCTCGGTAAGGGATCTCTACACCTGGTTCGAGCTGCGGAAGTGGGGCTTCGTCCGGGTGGGGTTCGTCCGGGCAGTCGATGGAGTGAGCTTCGACCTCCGCCAGGGGGAGGCCGTGGCCGTGGTGGGTGAGAGCGGCTGCGGGAAGAGCACCCTGGCGCGGACGATCCTCGGGCTCTATCAGCCGACGAAGGGCGAGGTGCTCTTCGAGGGGAAGAGGCTGGACCACCTCGGCCACTGGTATCACTCCCAGGTCGGCTATGTCCAGCAGGACCCCTACGGGGCCCTCCCGCCCTTCATGAATGTCCAGAGGATCTTGCGGGAGCCGCTCCTAATCAACAGGATCGGGACGAAGGCCGAGCAGGAGCGGCGGATCCGGGATGTCCTGGAGGAGGTGAAGCTCACGCCGGTCGAGGACTTCCTTTATAAGTTCCCGCACATGCTCTCCGGAGGCCAGCAGCAGCGGCTGGTGATCGCCCGGGCGATGATCCTCCAGCCGAAGCTGATCGTGGCCGATGAGCCGGTCTCGATGCTCGATGCCTCGGTACGGGTCGAGATCCTCAAGCTCTTGCGGAACCTCCAGAGCGCCCACAACTTGGTGGTGATCTACATCACACACGACCTCTCGACCGTCCGGTTCTTCTCCGAACGGATCTTCGTGATGTATGCCGCGAAGATCGTGGAGAAGGCGGGGGTCCGCGAGTTGCTCCACAACCCCCTCCATCCCTACACCCAGGCGCTCTTGACAGCGATCCCCGATCCTGACCCCCGGAATGCTACGACCTTCAAGGAGGTCCCGCCTGGGGAGCCCCCGAGTCTGCTCAAGCCCCCGCCGGGCTGCCGGTTCCATCCCCGCTGCTCCCATATCATCAAAGGGAGATGCGATGTGGAGGAGCCGCCGGAGTTCGAGCCCGTGGCCGGCCATTTCGTGGAGTGCTGGCTCTATCAAGGTCGCTCCTGGCAGCCCGCGGCGGCCAAGGCCGCCTTAGAGGAGGTGCGAGAGCGCTCGGGGCAGGGGCAGCCCGCTGCTTCGGGGTCCTGATACAAAGATGAAGCTGCTAGAGAAAAGCCCGTTGCGGCTGATGCTTATCGGCTTTGCCCTCCTCCTCCTCGGGGTCCTCCTGCCGCTATTGATGGTCATCCGGCTCATTGAGTCGACCTTCTCTTTAAACTTCCTGGCCTATATCTCCTCTCTCAGCGGCCTGATCATCGGCTTCTCCGGGGTCGTCCAATACATCCGTTCTGGAGGGGCCGGCCGGGGTTGAGCCCGGCCATGGGCGCCCTTCCGGGAGGAACTCATCAGGGAGAATTAAGAGATGGCTGAGGCGACCTTAACATCTAAGTCTAGGGAGAGATGGCTGGCCAGGCGGAACGCGGCCATGGAGGCCCTCCATCGCCTGGTTAAGTATGTCCTCACTCGGGGGATCGCCCTCTTCCTCGCCGCGGTGGTCGGGGTCTACCTCACGATCCTCATCGCCAACATGGGCGGGTATGTGGACCAGATTAAGATCAGCGAGATCCGGGAGCAGGTGGGGGCCTCGGTCCTGGCCAATCCTGCGCTCCAGGGCCGCCCAGCGAGCGAGATCAAGAAGTATGTGGAGGAGAAAGTGGAGCTCGAGATCAAGCGGCTGGGGCTGGACAAGCCCTTCATCCTCCGGAGCTTCGGATACCTCACCACTGCCCTCTCGCTCAGCCTGGGCCGGGCGGAACACCTGGTGAGCGACAGCGGCTCGCGGCAGGTCCGGCTGATCCTGCTGGAGAGGTTGCCGGCCACCCTCTTGCTCTGGGGAACCGGGGAATTGCTGCTCTTCTTCATCTCGGTCTTCTTTGCCCTCTACCTCTCCCGCCGCTATGGGAGCTTCCTCGACCGGTTGGTGATCGCCCTCGCCCCGACCTCCGCGCCCCCGCCCTGGTTTTATGGGATCTTGCTCATCCTTGTCTTCGCCTCGGTGCTCCGGGTCCTCCCTTATGGTGGGATCGTCGATGCCCCGCCACCGAAGACCACACTGGGGTATACTCTGAGCGTCTGCAAGCACTTGGTCCTCCCGATCGCGGCCCTACTCGTCGAGGAGATCTTCATCGCCATTTACAGTTGGCGGACCTTCTTCTTGATCTTCTCCAGCGAGGACTATGTGGAGATGGCCAAGGCCAAGGGGCTCCCCTCGGGTGCGATCGAGCGGCGCTATATCCTCCGCCCGACCCTGCCTACGATCATCACCAGCTTCGCGCTTTTGCTCATCGGGGTCTGGACCGGCGGGATCGTTACGGAGACGATCTTCGTCTGGCCTGGGCTGGGGCGGCTACTCTATGAGGCGATCGGGAGCTTCGACACCCCAGTGATCGTGGCCTCAGTCGTCCTCTACGCCTACCTCTTGGCGATTACGGTCTTCCTCTTGGATATCGTCTATGCGATCCTCGACCCGCGAGTGAAGGTCGGGGCCGAAGGTCAGCCCGGCTAGGCTTGGGGTTAATCTAGCCTTTAACCACTATCATGGGCCGGACTTTGGCGACCTTCTGGTTGATCCCGGAGTTGTGGGCCGCCGCGGCAACTATCTCGATGTCCTTGTAAGCCCCGGGGGCCTCCTCAGCTAAGCCGGCCATCGAGTGGCCCCGGACGATGATCCCCTGCCGCTTCAGCTCCTCCCGGAGTTGCTCCCCGCGGAACTGCTTCTTCGCCTTCTCGCGGGACATCTCCCGGCCCGCGCCGTGGATCCCGCTCCCGAAGGTCTCTTTCAGCCCTTTCTCCGTCCCGCGCATGATGTAGCTGGAGGTCCCCATCGTCCCGCCGATGAAGATCGGGTGGCCGACATCCCTGTATCTTGGGGGATTCTCTTCCCTTCCGGGGCCGAAGGCCCTTGTGGAGCCCTTCCGGTGGACAAGCAAGCGCTTGCGAGAGCCGTCGACCTCGTGGACCTCGAACTTGGCGGTGTTGTGCCCCACATCGTAGAGCAGCTTGATCTCTTCCGGCTTGAGGCCGAAGACCGCGGCGAAGACCTTCCTCACGAGGTGGGCCAGCGTCTGCCGGTTGGCGAAGGCGCAGTTGATCCCGCAGTTCACCGCGGAGATATATCTCTCCCCTTCGGGGCTCTCGATCGGGGCGCAGACCAACTCCCTCTCCCGGATGGGAATCCCATATTTCTTGCTCGCCCGCTCCAGCTCCTGGAGGTAGTCCTGGCCGATCTGGTGGCCCAAGGCCCGCGAGCCGCAGTGGATGGCCACGAGGACCTGGTCCTTCTCCAGGCCGTAGGCCCGGGCCGCGACCTCATCGTAGATCTCCTCGACGAACTGGACCTCGAGGTAGTGGTTCCCCGAGCCGAGGGTCCCGACCTGCTTGAACTGGCGCTCCTTGGCCTGGTTGCTCACGGTCCCCGGGTCGCAGCCGGCGATCCGCCCCCTCTCCTCCGTGTATTCCAGGTCCTCGGGGAAGCCGTAGCCCCGGGCGAGGGCGAACTCCGCCCCCTGCATCAGGACTTGGTCGATCTCCTTCATCGAGAGCTTCAGCTCACCGGTCGAGCCGAGCCCCGCGGGGATCTCGCGGAAGAGCCGGTCGGCCAGCTCCTCCTTCCTTGCTTCTATGTCATGTCTCTTCAGTGGAACGCGCAAGGTTCGAACACCACAGTTGATGTCAAACCCGATCCCGCCCATCGCGATCACCCCCCCGTCCTTGGGGTCGAAGGCCGCGACCCCGCCGATGGGGAAGCCATACCCGGGGTGGATGTCGGGCATGGCGAGCGAGGCCTTGACGATCCCGGGGAGGGTGGCGACATTGTGGACCTGGAGGAGGGCATTGAACTCCTTGGCCGCGCCGCTCTCCTTCAGCAGGTGGTCGATGATCCGCTGGTCCCCGTAGATCCGGCCGGGGACGCGCATCTCCCCCTGCTGGGGCAGCTCCCAGAGGTAATCGTTAATCTTCTTCAGCTCGAGGTTGACCATAGCATCACTATTTAACCAACTCCCAGGCCAGGGTGCAACCCTCTACCCTCTAGCCGGCGCTAGAGGTCGACGACGCATTGGACTCGGTATTCCTCGCCGGCCCGCTCGAGCTTGAGCCCGGCGTAGGTCGCGGCCTTGACCTCGACCTTGGCCCCATGCTTCTCGGGATTTAAGGGCTCGCCCCAGGCCCGCCCGCGGAGGTGATATCCATCACCCTCGCGAGAGATCTGGACCGCGAACTTCGAGAAGACCATCCCCGTGAGGTCGCGTTTGAGGAGGAGCTCCCCCAGCCAGGCCACGAACAGGGTCTCTAAAGAATCGGCCCGACAGGTGAGCTCGATCTCCTCCTTAGGCGAGACCCGTTCGAGCTCGACCATCAGGGAGAACATCCCTCGCGCCCCCTCGGAGAAGGCCTCCTCGATCGTCCGCCCGATCCCCCGGACCCCGGCATCGGCCTCGTGTTCGAGGATCTCGAAGGGCATAGTTAAAGTGCTCCTCCCGGTCCCGGCCCTAGCCTGAAGAGCGGCCTGTAGATCGCCCCAGCGGGGTCGAGCTGGCTCTCCATCAATGTCAACCCCCGGGCCTCGGCGATAAAGTGGAATGGCGGGAGCCTCACCCCCGCGAGGCCGCCTGCCCCTGCCCCGCCCTTCACCCGCCCGAGCGTCACATGCGGGGTATAGGGCTTCCCTTCCGGGGGGAAGCCGAGGGGCTCTAATTCCCTCTCTAACTGCTCATATAGCTTGATGATCTCTTGCGGCGGGGCGGAGCTACCGGCCCAGATCACCCGCGGCCGTGCGGGGCTAGGGAAGGCCCCGAGCCGGTCCAGCCCTAGCGAGAAGGGCTTTCCGCCCATGCCGGCCCAGGCGGCCTGGGCGACGAGCTTCAGCTCCTCGAGCTGCTCCTCCGCGATCTCGCCCAAGAACTTCACGGTCACATGGAGGTTCTCCCGCTTGACCCAGCTCACCCTTGCCGCTTGGAGGGCCCGCTCGCGCTTCAGGGCCTGGATCAGCCCGTTCAGGCCGTCCTTGATCGGGTCATCGAGCTCAATGCAGAAGAAGGCGCGCATCCTTAGAGAAGTTCCACCTCCGCCAGCTCGACCGATTCCTCGCAGTAGTGGCAGCGGAGGCGAGGGCCCCCCGCACTGGCTTCGGTATGGAAGATAGTCTCGACCCCCTCCGGGCTGTTGGTGATGCAGTTCCGGTTCGGGCACTTGACGATCCCGACCAATCGCTTGGGGAGCTCGACCTGGTCCTTCTTCACCACCTTGTAGCTCCTGATGATGTTGATCGTCGCCTGAGGCGAGATGAGCGCGATCTTGTTGATCTTCTCCTCATCGAGGAATTGGCCCTCGACCTTGACGATGTCTTTCTTCCCATAGCGGGTGGAGCGGACATTCATCGCCACGATCACCGAGTCGGGGAAGCCGGCCTCAATCCCTAAGATCTTGAGGACGAGCGGGGCCCGCCCGGCCCGGATGTGGTCGATCACCGTCCCTTCCGCGATCTTCGAGACCTTCAGCTCTTCCTTCTCTTCCATCTTCACCCCAGCAGGATCAACGAGAGCAGGGCCATCCTGACAGGGACGCCACTAGCGGCCTGCTCGAAGTATTTGGCCTGGGGGAGCCGGTCCACTTCCGGGTCGATCTCCCCGACCCTGGGGAGGGGGTGAAGGATTATCGCCTCGGGCTTGAGCTGCCGACAGGCCTCCAGATCAAGGATGTAAGCCCCCTTCACTCGCTCATACTCCTCGACATCGGGGAACCGCTCCCGCTGGATCCGGGTCATATAGACGACATCCAAGTCGGAGAGCTCCAGCTCCTCGGTCTCCTCGAACTCTATCTTCCCGCGGAGCTCCTCCTCCAAGATCCGCGGGGGCATCCGCAGCAGCGGTGGGGAGATGAGGCGGAGCTTCACCCCCTCGAAGTGAGTCAAGGCCGTCGCTAGGGAATGGACTGTCCGGCCGTATTTGAGGTCCCCGACCATCCCGATGGAAAGGCCATCGAGCCGGCCACAGAACCTCCTGATCGTGAAGAGGTCGAGCAAGGTCTGGCTCGGATGCTGGTTCGCCCCGTCCCCGGCATTGATCACGGGGATTTGAGCCACATCGGCGGCGAACCGCGCGCTCCCCTCAAGAGGGTGGCGGATGACGATCACATCGGCGTAGCGTTCGACCATCTTGATCGTGTCGTAGAGCGACTCGCCCTTCTGGATGCTGGTCCCCTCGACCCCGGAAAAGCCGATGACGCTCCCACCGAGCCTTTCCATGGCTGTGGCGAAGGAGAGCTGGGTCCTGGTCGAGGGCTCGAAGAAGAGCGAGGCCATCACCCGGCCGCGGAGGAGGCTCGAGTCCGGCCTGATCGTCTGAGCCCGATCGAGGACCTTCTCGATCTCCTCCCGCCCGAGGTCGCGGATCGAGATGAGATCTGCCCCTCGCCAAGCCGTCATCTTCGAGAGCGTGCGAAGCCTTTCGCATTATAGTCATAGCGAGCGAGGGCGGCAAATAGCCCGGGAAAGAAGTCCCCGGTGGGCCAGAAGCCGGTCCTTACCCAAGGAGGGCTCGAGGCCCTACCATGGGCGGATGATCGAGCTCCGCGAGCTGACGAGGGCCGGGACCCTGGCGATGGCCGAGGCGCGGGTAGACCTCGCTCGCCTAGAGCAGAACATCGCCATCGTCAAGGAGAGGCTCGTCAGTCGGGGGGCGCGGCTCCTTTTTGTTGTCAAAGCCGACGCCTATGGCCATGGCGCGGTCCCCATCGCCCGGAGGGCCGAGGCCGCTGGGATCGCGGCCCTAGGGGTCGCCAACCTCCAAGAGGCCCTCCAGTTACGCCAGGCGGGGGTGGAGCTCCCGATCTTAGTCCTCGGCCTCTCTCATCCCCATCACCTCCCGCTCCTCGCGGAGCTGGGCGAATTGGATATTGCGATCACCCTCACTGGGCTCGACTTCGCCCGGGCCCTCGACCGCGAGGCCCGGAGGCGCGGGACCCAGCCGAAGGTCCAGGTGAAGGTCGATACCGGCCTGGGAAGGATCGGCATCAAGCCGGAGGAGGCCCTCTCATTCTTCCGGCGCTTAAGGCAGTTCAAGTCCCTCCAGGTCGAGGGGATCTTCAGCCATCTCAGCGTCGCTGCCAGCCCAAGGCCGGAGGATCGGGAGTATACCCTTGCGCAGATCGCAAGGTTCAATGAGGTGTTAGAGAAGCTCGACCGGGCCGGCCTCCTCCCCCCGCTCCGCCATATTGCCAACTCCGCGGGGCTGTTGGGCTACTTCGAGGGGGTGACAAGCGGCTACCTAAACATGGTCCGGCCGGGGATCTTGCTCTACGGCTATCCCGAGGTCGAGGCCGACTGGACGAGAGGAATCAGGCCGATCATGGCCCTCCGCACCTGGATCGTGGCCGTCCGGGCGGTCCCACGGGGGACCTATATCGGCTATGGCAGGAGCTTCCGGACTTCGCGCCCTTCCCGGATTGCTGTCATCCCTATCGGCTATGCCGACGGCCTCGATGTCCGGCTTTCCAACCGCGGGGAGGTGGCCCTCCCTGGCCGAGGGGCGAGGGCTCCGATCGTCGGCCGGGTCTCCATGGACCAGACGACCATCGATGTCACTGAGCTCCGGGGCGTGGCCGTGGGGGAGGAGGTCGAGCTCTTCGGCGAGCACCTCCCGGCGACGGAGTTGGCCGAGCGCGTCGGTGCCCCCTGCGTCGAGGCCATCTTAACTCATATCGGGGGGAGGGTCGCCCGGGTCTATCTCGCTTGACTTGATAAAAGAAGTGACGGCCACCCGCCACCCTAGATGACCGAGTCTAGCTGTGGGGGTGGCCGTGTTCTCCAAGCTAATTATAAACCGAGGCAAGCCGGGTGTGAAGTGCCCGGCCTGCAGAAGATCCTTGCGGCCTATCCTTACTCGATGATCAGCCCCGCGGCTCGGACGGTCCCCCGCCAGGCAAACCCGGTCGAGCTGTTGCTGACCGAGACGGCATAGTCGGGGTAGGGGACCACGGGGTAACCGACCTCGATCTGCCAATCCCCGGAGGTGTAGCGGATCGTCTCATACCCCAGGAGCCCCGCGGGCGTGGCCCGCGTCGCGTCCCAAATTGCCTCGAGCGACAGGTCTAAGCCGGGCTCCTTCTCGAGGAGGTACTCGATCGCCCGGTCTCGGGCCTGATAGGGAGTGATGACGAACCTCCCCCCGAGGACCCAGAACTCCGCGAGCTTCCGCAGCGTAAGGTCATTGATCCGCTGGCCGCCGGTTCCGGGGACCTCAGTCTCGTCGATCCAGTAACGGACTGCCTGGAGCATCTCTCCATCGGAGATCCGCCTATCCCCGTCAGCGTCGATGGCCTCGGGGATCGAGAGGAGCCGGGCGAATACGATGAGCAGGTCCTCGGTCAGGGGCCGGAAGGGCTCGCTCTTCTGGACCAAGGTCAAGACCGTCTCTCCAGCCTCTTGGTCAAGCTGGCAATCAACCGGGCGGGTGCCGACGGAGGCCTCCAGTGCCGCTAGTTCCAACTCCAGCCGGACCTTGATATAGGCGGTCGTCTCCTTAGCGTAGTATCGTAGGAACCGGCCGGTCCCCAGGGCATAGAGGAAGGCATATCGCTCTCCGGCCTGGAGCCGGGGCAAGGGGTGTTTATACCGGACCTTGATCTTGAACCGCTCCGGGAGGGGGGCGATCTCCCACGCGATCATTCTGTAGTCCCCGACTGCCGTGGAGTAGTAGGGCGAGATCTCGCACCCGCAGGTGACATAGTCCCAGGGGAGTGCCGAGCCGTCGAGCCGGACCTCGATCCCCTCAGCATCTTGTGGGACGGGGTAATACATTCTCGCGCTGGCGAACCCGATGTTGGAGAAGGGGTAAACCCCCTCGACGATGGCCCAAAGCTCCCGGCCCTCGGCGAAGATCCGGGCATCGATGAATTCCTCGGGCATGATGAGCGTCGGGACAGGGATAGGATTCCCGATCGCTGGGAGCTCGCCCCAGCCCGCCAGAAGCCCCAAAAGCAGTGCCAGATAGGCTGCCCGCTTTAAAGCCCTCATCTTCTCCACCTCCCGGTTAAGGGTAAGCCTTCCCCGGCTCGCTCGGCAAGTTTTTGACCTTGGCGACCATTTCCCTGGCGAGCTCGAGGGCCTCCTCCCGGCTCTGGACTTTCCCCGAGAGGATCTGGTCGTAGACGGCCTCTAAGATCCTTCCGACCTCGGGCCCCTCGGCCAAACCTAAGGCCAATAGGTCATGGCCATCGAGGAGCTTGTGGGCCGCCTCGAGCTCCTCCAGCCGCTTGAGCTCCGGCAGGAGGCCCACGAAGGTCTGCAAGACCGGGAGCCAGCCGCTTGCGCGGTGGATGCTGGCCTCGCAGTCGGCGATCAAAAGCTGCAAGAGCTTGAAGAAGAGGGGGAACTTCCGCGCGAGGGCGGGGAGGTGGGCCGAGCTGGCCCCCGGCCCTGCGGCGGCCTCCTGGATGAAGCGGATCTGCCTCGGGCGGGTCATCTCCGGGAGCTTGGCTACCCGGAGGTGCTCCCGGACCAGATACTTTATGACCTTGATCTGGTCATTGCTCAGCCGGAAGCGGCGGCATACCTCCTCAGCCTGCTTTTCCCCGATCAGCTCATGGCCCCCCATGTGCTGGCCGCCATTCCGCTCGAAGGCCACGGGCTTCCCGATGTCATGGAGAAGGATGGCGAACTTCACCAGCGGCTCGAAGCCCAGCCGGTCGGCCACCTCCAATGCGAGCAGGGTATGGGTATAGACATCCCCTTCGGGATGATACTTCTCCGGCTGCCTCACCCCCTTGGTGGCCACCACCTCGGGGAGGAGGAGCTCCAAGAGGCCGTGCTCATCGAGGAGCCTGATTCCCCTCGCCGCTCGGGGTGTCTCGAGGACCTTGAACAGCTCATCTCGGAGCCGCTCCCAAGAGATCAAGAGGAGCTTGGCCCCATTCCGTCTGATCGCGGCGCTCACCTCCGGCGTCAGGCGGCCGTCGATGAGGCAAGCGAACCTGATGGCCCGGATGATCCTCAAGTAGTCTTCAGAGAACCGTTCCTCAGGGTCACCGATCGTCCGGATGAGCCGCTCCCTAAGGTCCCCGAGCCCGCCCACAAGGTCGATCACCCGGCCGTCCGCGCGGGCCGCCAGCCCGTTGATCGTGAGGTCCCGCCGCTTGAGGTCCTCCTCCAAGCTCGCGGCGGGTTCGACCTCCCCGGGCCGGCGGCCATCGTAATCGGCCTCCCGACGGTAAGTCGCTACCTCATACTCGTGCCCATCAGGGGCGACGAGCCTCAAAACCCCGAAGGCCTCGCCCACCTCGATGGCCCGCCAGCCAGGGAAGAGCCGCTTAATCTCGCTCGGGCTGGCTGAGGTAGCAAGGTCGATTTCCTTGGGCTCGAACTCCTCCCCGGCGAGCTCCGCCAGGATCGCATCCCGGACGACGCCCCCCACGAGGGCGACATCATGGCCCGCCCGGCCCAGCCGGTCGAAGATCTCCCGGAGGGAGGGCCAGGCACGGAAGAGCCTCTCGACATCGATCTTCGCTTCGGCCAATCGCGCTCCCCGGGGAAAGATTCTAGCCTATAGAAGCAGGCGCTTCAATCGCCCCCGCTTGATTCCGGCCCTCTCCACGACTATAATCCGGCGAGGTGATCGGTCAGGATGGTCGAGCGCCTGATCCAGGAGATGAAGGAGAAGATGGAGAAGAGCGTCGCCATCCTCGAGGGCGAGCTCCGGCGGGTCCGGACCAGCCGGGCCAACCCCGCGCTCATCGAGGATGTCAAGATCAACTACTACGGGGTCCCGACCCCGCTGAAGCACCTGGCGACGATCACCGCTCCGGATCCGGATCAGCTCGTCATCCGGCCTTATGACCCCTCCCAGAAGGAGGCGATCAAGCGGGGGATCCTGGAGGCCAATCTGGGCCTCAACCCCCAGGCGGAGGAGGCGCTCGTCCGGATCAAGATCCCCAAGCTCTCCGAGGAGAGGCGACGGGAGCTCGTCAAGCTCGTCAAGGAGCGGGGCGAGGAGGCGAAGGTGGCGATCCGGAACATCCGCCGGGATACAAAAGAGCTCCTGGAGAAGATGGAGAAGGGGGGCGAGCTCCCGGAGGACGAGCTCTATGACCGCCTAGAGGAGTTGAATAAGATCACCCAAGAGTATACAGCCCGGATCGATGGGCTGATCGCCGAGAAGGAGAAGCAGATCTTAGCGGTCTAATCCTTATGAGCCAGGACTTCCTTCAGCGGATTCGCGAGGCGGAGGAGCGGGCCGAAAAGATAAAGCAAGAGGCCCGAGAGCGAGCGAGGGAGCTCGTCCTCCAAGCCCGTCGAGAGGCCCAAGAGCTGGTCGCCCGCGCCAGGGAGGAGGCCCAAGCCCGAGGGGCGAGGCTGATCGAGGAGGCCGAGGCGAAGGCCCAGCTCGAAGCGGAGGGGGTCCGCCGCCGGGGTGAAGAGCAGGCCCGGCTTGAGAAGGAGAAGGCCGAAGCTCGCTTTGAGGAGGCCGTCAAATTTGTCCTCGAGAGGCTCCTCCGGCTAGAGTTGAAGGCCGGCCCTCCGCGAGTGAGCCCTTAACCCTAGCTAGGTCGGCCGGCGGGAGCGAAGAAGATGGCCCTGGTGAGGATGCAGAAGGTCCGGCTTATCGGCCATGACTCCGTCCGCGAGGCCGTCATGGCCGTCCTCCAGGACCTCGGAGTCCTCCAGATCGTGGACTTGACGGGCAGGGACCCCGGGCCGGAGGGGGCCTTCCTCCGGGCCAAGCGGGCGAAGCTCGAGGAGCTGGAGCAGAAGCTCAATGAGCTCAAATATGTCCTGGACTTCATCGCCCGGTTCGAGCCGAAAGCCGGGCTCCTGGAGAGCTTCACCAGCTCCAAGGCCGAGATCACGGAGCAGGAGCTCCAGAGGCTCATCGAGGGGTATGACTATAAGCCCATCTATGAGCGGGCAAGGGCTTTGGATCTCGAGCCGGCCCAGCTCCGCTCCGAGATCGCTAGGCTCGAGGCCCTCCGAGCGGAGCTCCTCCCCTGGGCCGAGGTAGCCATCCCGATCGAGGAGATGAGGTCGACCCCCTTGGTAGCCTTCGTGGCCGGGCGGCTCCCCAGGGAGCGGAAGCGGGTCGAGGGGCTCAAGGCGCAGGTGGGGGAGGAGCTTGCGGGCCTGGCCGCGATCCACGAGGCCGGCGTTCAGGGGAATAAGCTCTACATCTACGCCTTCATGCCGAGCGAGCTCGAGGAGCCCTTCCTCCAGTCGGCCGGGGAGTATGGGTTCGAGCGCATCCCCGCGCCGTTTGCCGCCCTCGCCGGAGAATTCCAAGGCTCGCCTCGGGAGATCCTTGCGGAGTTGGATCGCCGGCTCGCCGAGCTCTCCCGGCGGCGGGAGGAACTCCTCCGGGAGGCCGAGGCCTTAGTGGCGGAGAAGCCGAAGCTCCAGGCCCTCTACCAGCACTTCCACGACGAATTCCAGAAGAGAGCGGCCCAGCAGAGGCTGATCGGAGGGCCCAATACCTTCATCTTGGAGGGCTGGGTGAGGGCCAAAGACCTCGACCGGCTGAGAGAGGCGATCGAGGCCGAGGCGGAGGAGGTCTACCTCGAGCCGATCGACCCTGAGCTGGGGGAGCGCCCGCCGGTGGCCTTGGAGAATAAGCCCCTCTTCCGCCCCGCGGAGATGGTGGTCCGGCTCTTCGGACTCCCTAGGCCGGGCGAGCTGGACCCCACCCCCTTTGTAGCCCCATTCTTCGCCCTCTTCTTCGGGGTGGCCCTCACCGATGCCGGCTATGGCCTGGCGCTGATGATCATCTTCTCCCTCCTGAAGAGGAAGTTCAAGGGCGAGACCTTCCGAAGGTTCGCGAACCTCCTGATCATGGGGGGCTTTGTGGCCCTGGTCGCGGGGGCCCTCACCGGGGGTTGGTTCGGCCCCGAGCTGATCAACCTGCTGCCATTCCTCAAGCGGCTCCAGATCTTCGATGTGAGCGGCGCGGAGGGGCTGATCGCCTTCCTCGGGCTGACGATGGTCTTCGGCTTCTTCCAAGTCCTGCTCGGCCACCTCCTCGAATTCTACGATCAGGCCCGGGCCGGGCACTTCAAGGAGGGGCTCTTCCGTGAGGGGACCTGGGCCCTCTTCCTCCTGGGCTTGGGGCTCTTCGCCGGGATTGGCCTCCCGCCAATGCTCGGGCTGGTGGGCCTCCCCCAATCGATCTCGCCGCTGGCGAGCACCCTGCTCTTGCTCGGCTTCTTCGCGGTCATGCTCTTCTCCCGCGCGGACCCCTCAAGGCCATTGAAGGAGCAGCTCCCCTGGCTGGCCCTCCTCGTGGCGCTGATGCTGATGGTGAAGGGGCCCGGGGAGGGGCGCCTCTCGCTAATCTGGCTCGGGCTGGCGGGCGCGAGCCTGATCTGGGCCATCATGATCAGCCCGGGGAAGACTTGGGGGAGGAAGCTCCTCGCGGCGGTCAAGCGGCTCGGCTCGGGGCTCTTCAAGCTCTATGGGGCCACCGGCTTCCTCGGGGATATGCTCTCCTATGCCCGTATCATGGCCCTCGGGGTCGCGACGGGGCTGATCGCCATGTCCATCAACACCTTCGCCACGGTCCTCGGGGGGGTCCTCCCCGGCCTCTTCGGCTTGCCGAAGTTTGTGGGGCTCGTCGTGGCCGCGCTGATCATCGCCGTGGGGCAGCCGTTCAGTCTGGTCATCAACTCCCTCTCCGCCTTCGTCCATTCGGCAAGGCTGCAGTATGTCGAATTCTTCACCAAGTTTTATGAGTCCGGAGGTGATCGCTTCAAGCCATTCTCGAAGGAACCGATCTTCTATGAGGTCAAAGAGAGCTGATCTGTGAAGGAGGCTGAAAAGGATGGAATCGACCTTTTTTGGCTTGACGGGCTTAGCTTGGGCCTTCCTCGGGGCGGCAGTGGCCTATGTCCTTGCGGGGATCGGCTCGGCCATCGGGATCGCCAGTGTGGGGCGGGTCTCGAGCGGGGTCCTCTCCGAGGACCCGGGGAAGTTCGGCCAATTGATCGTCCTCACGGCCCTGCCGGGGA
>JAPWVC010000008.1 GCA_028275195.1 Candidatus Acetothermia bacterium | reverse complement strand
CAGGATCGGGTTCCAGATCTTCCTCGCCTCGCTCCCCGTGGGGGTGGCCGGGCTGATCTCAGCGATCTATCAAGGGAAGGTCTGCGCCGCGGGCGCGAGCATGGTCGCCAAGCAGCCTGGAGAGGCAGGGAAGGCCATCACCCTTGGGGTCTTCGTCGAGACCTATGCCGTCTTAGGCTTCATCGCCTCGATCCTGCTATTGGTGGCGATCCCAAAGCCATAACATAAAGGGATGGGCGTCGATAAGATTGTCGCGAAGCTGATCTCAGACGCCGAGGCCGAGGCCACCCGGATCCTCGCGGAGGCCGAGCACGAGGCCGGGGAGATCCGGCGGCAGGGGGAAGAGGAGGCCCAGGCCGCAAGTGAGCCGATCCTCCAGGCCGCCGAGGCGGAGGCCCAGCGGCGGCGGAGACAGCATCTAGCGCTCGCTGAGCTTTGGGCCCGGAATAAGGTCTTGGCCGCCAAGCGGGAGGTCCTCGAGCGGGTCTTTCAAGAGGCAAAGGAGAGACTGGGCCGGCTCGGAAGCCAGGAATACCGGGCCTTCCTTAAAGAGCTGCTCATCCGTGCGGCCGAGACCGGCGAGGAGGAGATCGTCCTCTCTCCCAGAGATGCGGCGGTCTTCGATACGAACCTCCTGGAGGAGGTCAATGCCGAACTCAAGCGGGCCGGGAAGGCCGGTTCGCTGAAGGTAGCCCAGGAGGGCCGGGAGCTCGACGGAGGGTTTGTGCTCCGCGGCCGGGGGTATGAGGTGAATGTGACCTTCGCCACGCTCCTGCGCCAGGCCCATGAGGGGCTAGAGACCGAGGTGGCGCGGCTCCTCTTCGGATGAATGCAGCGAATGAGATGATCGAGCTGGAATACGCCGCGGAGCTGGTCGAAGATAGCTCGTTCGCCTTCGCGACGGGGAGCATCCGGGTCCTGGAGACCCGGCTCCTTGCGGGGGCCCAGCTTTCTCGGCTGGCCGAGGCCGCCGACCCGGCGGAGGCCTGGCGGCTCCTCGCCGAGGCGGGGATGACCGAAGCGGCGGAGACCGGCTGGCAGGATTATGAGGCCGCGCTGGGGAGGGAGCTAGCGAGGCTCTATCGCTATGCGAGGTCCGTCTCCCCCAGGCCGGAGGCGGTGGCCTGGCTGGGGAAGCGCTATGATTTCCACAACCTGAAGGTCTTCTTGAAGGCCCACTTCTTGGGCGAAGCCCCTGAGGAGGCCGTCTTCGGGGTGGGCGAGGTCCCCTCCGAGCTGATCGCCCAGGCGGTAAGAACAGCAGTCTGGGAGGCCCTCCCGGAGGAGCTAGCCCGGGCGGGAGCGGAGGCCGTCGTCGAGTATGAGAAGACCAAGGCGGCCCAGGCGTTCGACTTCACTGTCGATCGGGCGATGTTCGCTTACCTCAAGCGGGCGAGCCGCTACCCCTTCCTACAGGGTTTGGTCGAGCTCTGGTGCGATCTAGCGAACCTGAAGAGCGCCCTCCGGGCGAAGGCCTTGGGCAAGGATCGGGAGTTCCTCGCCCGGGCCCTCGTCCCCCCAGGTGAGGTCCCACTCGACCGGCTGCTCGGGCTACTCGAGGCCCCCTTGGACGAATGGCCCGAAATGCTCAAGTGGACCCCTTATGCCAGGCTGATCGCCCAGGTCCGAGCCCAAACCCAGGCCGGGGCAGCCTTGGGGGAGTTCGAGCGGCTGGCCGATAACTTTGTGCTCGAGCGGCTGAGGGCGACGAGGTTCTCGCTTTACGGCCCTGAGCCGCTGGTGGCCTACATCCTGGCCAAGGAGCTGGAGCTCAAGAACATCCGGATCATCATGGTCGGGAAGATCAACGGTCTCCCGCCGGAGGCGCTCAAGGAGCGGCTGAGGATCGGCTATGGCTGAGCCTAGGTCTAGGGTTGGAGTCGTCGGGCCGAAGGACATCTACCTTGGCTTCAAGAGCCTGGGCCTGAAGGTGGTGGACGCGCGCACGCCCCGTGAGGCCGAGGCGGCCATACAAGCGTTGGCGAGCGAGGGGGCCGCGATCATCTTCGTCGCGGAGGAGCTGGCCCAGGGGCTCGGGCCCTTGATCGAGCGGTTCAGTCAGCAGCCCTCACCGGCGATCGTCATGATCCCCGACCATCGTGGGAGCCTGGGGCTGGCCCGGGAGCGGCTGCGGCGGCTTGTGGAGAAGGCCGTGGGGATCGATCTCCTGGCCGAGGGGAGATGAACTATGGAGCAGGGAGTAATCGCGAAGGTGTCGGGGCCGCTAGTGGTGGCCGAGGGGCTCCCCGACGCCAAGATGTTCGATGTCGTCCGTGTCGGCCACGAGAAGCTTATCGGCGAGATCATCGAGCTAGAGGGCGCTTTGGCCTCGATCCAGGTCTATGAGGAGACGGCCGGGCTCAAGCCTGGAGACCCCGTCGAGTCGACCGGCGCGCCGCTCTCCGTCGAGCTCGGGCCGGGGCTGATCGAGGCGATCTACGACGGGATCCAGAGGCCATTGGAGCTGATCCAGACCCATTGGGGGCCGTTCATCCGCCGTGGGGCCGAGCTCCCGGCCCTCGACCGCCGGCGGCGCTGGCATTTTAAGCCGAAGGTCAAGCCCGGCGCGCAGGTCTCCCCCGGGGACATCATCGGGACAGTCCAGGAGACGCCGCTCGTCGAGCATCGGATCATGGTCCCTCCTGGGCTTTCTGGGACCGTCGAGGAGATCAAGGAGGGCGAGTTCACGGTCACGGAGACCGTCTGTGTCCTCCGAACCGCTGAGGGGCGGAAGGAGCTCTCGCTGATGCAGCGCTGGCCTGTGCGGAAGCCCAGGCCCTACCAGGAGAAGCTCCCGCCGAGGGAGCCGCTCTCCACCGGCCAGAGGGTCATCGATGCCCTCTTCCCGATCGCCAAGGGCGGGACGGCCTGTGTCCCCGGTCCAGCACCAGCTATTAAAATGGGCCGATGCCGAGATCGTGGTCTTTGTAGGGTGCGGCGAGCGGGGGAATGAGATGACCGATGTCTTGATCGAGCTCCCCCAGCTCGAGGACCCCAAGACCGGGGAGAAGCTCCTGAAGCGGAGCGTGCTCATCGCCAACACCTCGAACATGCCCGTCGCGGCCCGTGAGGCCTCGGTCTATACCGGGATCACCATCGCCGAATACTTCAGGGACATGGGCTATAGCGTCGCCTTGCTCGCAGACTCGACCTCGCGCTGGGCCGAGGCGATGCGGGAGATCTCCGGGAGGCTGGAAGAGATGCCCGGGGAGGAGGGGTATCCCGCCTACCTGGGCTCGAGGATCGCTGACTTCTATGCCCGGGCCGGGCGGGTGGTCTGCCTGGGGGAGCCAAAGCGTGAGGGGAGCCTCTCCGTCATCGGAGCCGTCTCTCCTCCTGGCGGGGACCTCTCCGAGCCGGTGACGCAGAACACCCTCCGGGTGGTCAAGGTCTTCTGGAGCCTGGAGGATAAGCTCGCTTATCGCCGCCACTTCCCGGCCATCAACTGGCTCACGAGCTACTCACTCTATAGCGAGGCGCTCGAGCCTTATTACCTCGAGAGGGTGGGCCGGGAATGGCTGGAGCTCCGCCGAGAGGCCATGCGGCTCCTCCAGGTCGAGGCCGAGCTGGAGGAGATCGTCCGGCTCGTGGGGGTCGAGGCCCTCTCCCCTTCCGACCGGCTGGCCCTGGAGACGGCAAGGAGCATCCGCGAGGACTTCCTGATGCAGAACGCCTTCGATGAGGTCGACACCTACACCTCCCTCCAGAAGCAACTGCGGATGCTAAAGTTGATCATCAGGTTCTATGAGCTGGGGAGGGAGGCGATCGCCCGCGCGGTCCCGATTGAGAGGATCATCGAGCTCCCCATCAGGGAGGCGATCGCCCAGGCCAAGTTCATCCCTGAGGGCCAATCGGAGCGGTTCGGGGAGCTCGAGCGGGAGCTGGAGCAGCAGTTCGAGGAGCTGAGCAGAGCGAAGGTAAGCTAGAAGGGAGCAAGGGGGAAGGCGATGCAGAAGGAGTATCTGACGATCGCGGAGGTGGCAGGCCCGATCATGGTGGTCGAGGCGGTCAGGGATGTCGCCTATGCAGAGCTGGAGGTGGATCGGGATAAGGCGGTCGTCCAGCTCTTCGAGGGGGCCTCGGGCCTGAACTTGTTCAAGAGCCGGGTCCGGTTCCTCGGAAGGGTGATGGAGCTGGGGGTTTCTTTGGACATGCTCGGGCGGGTCTTCTCCGGGGCCGGGCGGCCGAGGGACGGTGGCCCGGAGATCATCCCCGAGAAGAGGGTGAGCGTGCTGGGCGAGCCGATCAACCCCTACTCGCGGGACTACCCCAGTGAGTTCATCCAGACCGGGATCTCCGTGATCGATGGCCTGAACACCCTGGTCCGGGGGCAGAAGCTCCCGATCTTCTCCGGCGCGGGGCTCCCTCATAATCGGATCGCGGCCCAGATTGCCCGCCAGGCCAAGGTCCTAGGAGAAGAGGAGCAGTTCGCCATCGTCTTCGGGGCGATGGGGGTCACCTTCGAGGAGGCCGACTTCTTCCAGACCGACCTCCGGAACACCGGGGCCCTCGAGCGGGCGGTCCTCTTCCTCAACCTGGCCGATGAGCCGGTGGTCGAGCGGATCCTGACCCCGAGGGTGGTCCTGACGACCGCCGAGTTTTTGGCCTTCGAGAAAGGGATGCATGTGCTGGTGATCCTCACCGATATGACAAATTATTGCCTGGAGGGCTCCACAGAGATCATCCTCGAGGACGGGACGATCCAACCGATCAGCGAGTTCGCCAAGGTCCCCTCAAGGGCCTCCTTGCTCGGCTGGGACGGCACCAAGCCCCACACGGGCCGGATAACCAGGGTCTGGAAGATCAGATCACCCGCGACCTTGCTCCGCATCAGGACCAGATCCGGGACGGAGCTGCGTGTCACCAAAGACCATAAGATCTTGGTCGACACCCCTGAAGGCCCTCAGATGGTCCCGGCTGAAAGGCTGGGTCTCGGGGATGAGATCTATTCCGCCAGGCAGATCGAGGTCCCCAGGCCATGGCATCCCAATATCCTCGAGCTATTGGGAGCAGGCGAGCTGACCTTCTTCGTCCACATGAGAGATGGGCTGATCGACGAACTCCTCCGGGAGAGGTTCGGCTCGGTCAGGCGGGCCTGCCGAGCCCTGGGGTTGAATTACTCCCGGCTGAGCGAGAGCAGCACCAAGAGGTGCTACACCGTGGGCGATTTGCTCGCCATCTCGCGCGCGGTCGGGGTCGAGCTAGCCTCTCTCTCGGGAGAGATCGAGCGGATCACCGCGGGCAAGAAGGAGGGCCTAAAGCTGGCCGCGCCTGCGGAGCTGATCGGAGCTGACCTTATGTATCTATTAGGGCTGATCGCCTCCGACGGGACCATCTACGAGAGCGAAGCCCAAGGGGTTTATTACGCCTCCTTCACGAACAGAGAGGATCAGCTCATCCGCCTCTTCCAGGAGGGGCTCGAGAAGCTCTTCCCGGGGGTCAACATCCAGTTGCATCCTAACCAAGATGGGGTCTGGATGGCCCGTGTCAACAGCCGCATCTTGACCCAGATCGCTAAGAGCCTCGGGCTCACTTCGGATCTCAAGCCGATCTTTCGACTCCCTGCCCCGCTCGTCGCCGCCTTCCTGCGCGGCTACTTCGATGGGGACGGCTACTGCAAGTTGGGGCATGGCGGCCATAAAGCGCGGATCGTGTTAACCTCCTCCGATATCCTTAGGGCGAGGAGGCTCCAGCAGCTCTTGAAGCGCCTTGGGATCGCAAGCCGATTGCAAGTGCGCCGAAACTCCGGCCGGCTCGGGCAACATGAGGTTTGCGATGTCATCGTCGAGGGCAAGAGCTTTGTGATCCGGTTCATTAAAGAAGTGGGGTCAAATCACCCCAAGAAAGCGGAACGCTTCCAGCAGGTGCTGCGGATGTATGAGGAAGCGCCCGAGGTCGCCAATGATTTCGAGCGGGCACCTCGCATCTGCGGGCCGCTTCTGCGCAAGCTAAGAGAGCGTTATGGCATCAAGGCGAGGGAGCTCGGCCCTTCTAGCACCCTCTCCCAAGTCGAGAGCGGGCGGAGGCGGACTTCTATCGCGAGGTTCAAGCGATGGGCAAAGCAGATCAGCGAGGTAGCCGACGCCAACGACCCGGATCTCAAGCGGCTGATGGAGCTGCTCGACGGTCACTTCATCCTCGATAAGATCATCCAGATCGAGGAATGCAAATCCGAAGAGGGGTTCGTTTACGATCTCACCGTTGAACCGAGCCATAACTTCCTGGTCGAGAACGGCTTGATCGTCTCCAACTGTGAAGCCCTCCGGGAGGTCTCAGCCGCGCGGAAGGAGGTCCCAGGCCGCCGGGGCTACCCCGGGTATATGTATACTGATCTTGCGACCATCTATGAGCGGGCGGGGCGGATCAAGGGGAAGAAGGGGAGCATCACCCAGTTCCCGATCCTCACCATGCCCCAGGACGATAAGACCCATCCGATCCCGGACCTCACCGGCTATATCACCGAGGGACAGCTCTTCCTCTCCAGGGAGCTCCACCGGAAGGGGATCTATCCCCCATTCGATGTCCTCCCTTGCCTATCGCGCCTCAAGGACAAGGGGATCGGGGAGGGGAAGACGAGAGAGGATCACGCCGGCGTGCTGAACCAGCTCTATTCCGCCTATGCTCGGGGCCTCGATGTCCGGGAGATGGCCGAGCTCCTGGGCGAGGCGGCCCTCTCCAAGCTCGATAAGATCTATCTCGAGTTCGCCGAGGAGTTCGAGCGGCGGTTCATCCAGCAGGGGGAGTATGAGGACCGTCCGATCGAGCGGACCCTGGACATCGGCTGGGAGCTATTGGCGATGCTCCCGCGGGCCGAGCTGAAGCGGGTGAAAGAGGAGCATATCGAGAAGTATCTCCCGAAGGAGGTAGGCGCAGTCAGTGGCTAGCTAATAGCGGAGATGGAAGTCCGAGTGAATGCGACCCGGATGGAGCTCCTCCGCCAGAAGAAGCGGCTGGCGATGGCCCAGCGCGGCCACCGCCTGTTGAAGCAGAAGCGGGATGAGCTGATGCACCGGTTCATGGAGCTGGTGGAGCAGAGGCGGGGCCTGCGGGAGCGGGTGGAGGAGGCCCTGGTCCTGGGGTTCCGGAGCTTCCTTGTGGCCCGGGCGGAGATGTCCAAGGAGGTCCTCTACGAGGCCCTCATGACCGGCGGGGACATGGCCGATCGGGCCGGGGCTCCGCTCCTCGCCGTGAGGATGGACAGCGTCATGAATGTCCAGGTCCCGCGCTTCGCCCTCCAGGATAGCCGCGAGCCCTACGCCTACGGCTTAGCGACCACCTCGGCTGAGCTAGATCGGGCCCTCACGACCTTCTCCGAGGTCCTCCCTGAGCTGATCAAGCTGGCGGAGATCGAGAAGGCCATGGAGCTCCTGGCCGAGGAGATCGAGAAGACCCGCCGCCGGGTCAATGCCCTGGAGCAGATTTTGATCCCCCAGCTCGAGCAGACCATCAAGTTCATCTATATGGCCCTCGACGAGATGGAGCGCTCCTCACGGGCCCAGCTCCTCCGGATTAAGGAGATCATCCGGGGCGCTTAGAAGCGGCCCTCCCGGCCCGGCTGGGCTCATTCATGCATGGTTGAGACCCTTCTGAAGCTAAAGTCGCTCGCCCAGGGGGCCCTCGTCCTCTTCCTCGGCGGGGTCGATACCGGGAAGTCCACGCTCATCAGGAGATTGCATCAGGAGCTGGGGGGCGAGGTCCTCGATGCCGACCTGGGCCAGAGCGAGATCGGCCCCCCGACCTGTGTCTCCCGCGGGGATTATGAGCATATAGAGGAGAGCTACTTCGTGGGGGACATCTCGCCCCGGGGTAACTCTGTCCAGCTCCTGGCTGCTGTGGGGCAGGTCCTCCGGGGGGCGAAGCGCCCCTGCCTGATCGATACCGACGGCTATATCTCCGGGGAGGCGGCGAGGGCCCTCAAGGGGGAGATGATCAACCTCGTCCAGCCGGACCTTTTGGTGCTCTTGCAGCGCCGGGGCGAGCTCGACTACTTCAAGCTCTTCGCCCGAAAGGGGATCGAGGTCCTGGAGGTAAAGGTGACCCATCAGGGCTCGAAGTCCCGAGAGGAGCGGATCCGAGCGAGGGAGGAGTCATTCAGGAGATACTTCCGGAATGCCTCGCTCCGGCGCTGGCCCCTGAAGGGGCTCCAGTTCGAGCGGAGCCCGCTCGGCCACGGCGAGCCGGTCGAGCCTGCCCTGCTGGAGAAGATCCTCGGCTGCCCGGTCCTGGGGGCCTGGCGGGCCGGGGCGGAGCTGACCGTGGTCATGGACGGCTATCCCCAGGCCCTCGGGGCGGCCAAGGAGCTCCTCCAGGTCGAGTATATCCATCTGATCAATCGTCGGGAGCTGGAGGGCCTCCTGGTCGGCTGCCTCCTCGAAGGGCGGCTCGTCGGGCTGGGGATCATCAAGGGCCTGACGAGCGAATGGCTCGAGCTCCTCACCCCGGCCGAGGAGGCTACGCTCCTCCAGGCCGGGCGGCTCATCCTGAGCGAGGACGGCCGTCACCGCCGGCTCGTGTGGCCGGGGGATCACAATCGTGATCGAGGCCCTTGAGGATTGCATACCTCACCAAGCCTGCGGTGGTGTGAACCCCGAGCTTGGCCATCAGCTTCGCCCGGTGGGCCGCGACCGTCTTGGGGCTCAGCCCCAACTGGCGGGCGATCTCGCCGCTCTTGAGCCCCCGGGCGATCAAGGCCAGGACCTCCCGCTCACGCGGGGTGAGGAGTTCGCCCTTTCCTCCTTCCTTCAGTCCCTCCTCTTCGATCAGGCGGCGGAGCCGCGCGTTAGTGATCCTCCGGCTGAGGTAGAATCGGCCATGCTTCCGGACGGCCTCGATGGCCTCGCAGAGCTCTTCCGCTGAGCTGTCCTTCAAGAGGTAGCCGGCCGCGCCGGCTTGAGCGGCCTTCAGGACATAAAGCTCATCATCGAACATCGAGAGCATTAGCACCTTCGTCTTTGGGCTGGCCTTGCGGATCTCTTCCAATGCCCCCAGCCCATTCAGCCCGGGCATGGCAAGGTCGAGGATCGCGACCTCTGGGTTGAGCTTTGCGGCCAATTCGACCGCGGCCTGGCCGTCCCCGGCCTCGGCGACGACCTCGAACCCCGCCCGCTCAAGCAGGGCCCGCAGCCCCTCCCGGACCAAGCGATGATCGTCGGCCAAGAGGAGGCGGATCATCGTCCTTCCAGGGGGAGCTCGAGGATCAGCTTCGTCCCTCTCCCGGCCTTGGACTCAACCTTCAGCGAGCCGCCGGCGAGGATCGCCCGCTCGCGCATCCCTTCCAGGCCGAGGCCCGGCCCGCCCCGGAGCCCCTGGGGGTTGAACCCCCGCCCGTCGTCCTCCACTTCCAGTCGGAGCCTCCCCCGAGCCCTCCCCAGCCGGAGGACCACCTTGTGGGGATGAGCGTGCTTCGCGGCATTGGTGAGGGCCTCTTGCGCCGCTTGGTAGATCAGGCTCTCCACCTCCGAGCGGAGGAGGCCTGCCTCCTGGCCTAACTCCTCCAGCTCCAGTTCGACCTTGAACCCCTCGGCCGCGGCGAACCGCTCCCCGAGGGCCCTCAGGGCCGGGCCGAGCCCCAGCTCCTCCAGCAGCGGCGGCCGGAGGCTGTGGGAGAGCTCGCGGGCCTGGGAGAGGGCCTCGCCTAAGATCTGAACTGCCCTGCGGAGGCGGGCCCGCAGCTCGGCCGGGGCCTCTCGCTCCGCCAGCTCGAGCTCGAGCTTCGTGGCGGTGAGGGCCCCTCCAAGCTCGTCGTGGAGCCGGTGGGCGATCCGCCTCCGCTCCTCCTCCTGGGCCGAGACCAGCTTCGCGGAGAGGGCCGCCAGCTCCCGCCCCTTCCGCCGGTAGATCTCGGCGAAGATCCGGATGGTGTAGGCCAAGACGGCGTAGACTCCGATCCCGCCGGCGAGGAGCGTGATCAGGACATAGCTGAGCGAGCGGTAGTCCCTTGCGAGGAAGAGCGTGCGGTGAGGGACGAGCCCGGCCCACTCCAGCAGGACGAGCGCGGCATAAAAGAGGATTGCCAGCCCGGTGATGAGGTAGCCCTGGAGCTCGAGGAGGAAGAAGTTGGCGTAGATGATGGTGAAGATATAGAAGATCAAGCCGAGCCATTCGGCCCCCTGGAGGAAGTGGATCAGGTAGGTGATGATCCCCAGCTCGAGGATGAAGAACCCCGCATGGGCCCAGTGGAGGCCCCGTTCATCCTTCTGGGCCTCGATGAGGGCTTTAAAGGGATAGGTCAGGAGAAGCCAGCCGAGGGGGGCGAAGAGGAGCGGCAAGGGGAAGACGAGTCCCACCCCCAGCCGGATTATCACCGCCACAACGAAGAAGCTCCCCAGGGTGATCCGCCGGACCCGGATCGTCCGGCGGATGATCTCCTTCAACTCGCCAAGCTCGGCCTGGGCCAATTCGAGCCTCCTAGCTTGCCAGCTTACTCCTCCTCGGACCGACCCGCAAGATAGTCGATGAGATGTCGCGCCGCTTCCAGGCCGCTCCGGACCGCCCCCTCCATCGTCGAGGGCCAGCCAGTATCGGTCCAGTCCCCCGCTAAGAATAGGTTCTTGATCGGCGTCCGCGAGGGGAGGCGATAGGCCTCCATCCCCGGCACTAGGGAGATCGTCGCCCGAAGCTGCTTTACCACCAGATACTGCTCGACCTTCGCCTCCCGCACCCCGGGGAGGAGGCGCCTGAGCTCCTCCAGAAGCATCTGGAAGAGGCGCTCTGGCGGGAGGGAGATGAGCTCCCAGGCCCCGCTCAGGCTGAGGCAGAGCTCCTGCCCCGGCCGGGTTCGGCCTAGGATCTTGGACTTGTTGAAGACCCACTGGACCGGGCTGTCGAGGAAGGCTAGCAATTCCCCTTCCAGGACCGGCCGGTCGAGCCAGAGGTAGAGGTTCACGATCGGGTTCCAGGCGAGCTGGCCTGCGCGGGCGAAGAAGGAGTGGAGCTGCCACTCCTGGGACAAGATCCGGAGGAGCCCCTCCGGCGGGAGGGCGATGATGAACCCGTCGGCCTCGAGGACCTGGCCGTCGCTCAGGCGGGCGGATCGGGCGAGGTCGCCCTCGATTTGGAGGGCCTCGGCCCCCTTGCCCAGGATGAGCTCACCGCCCCGCTCGAGGATGTAGTCCCCGGCCTTGGCCGCGAGGTGGGAGAGCCCGACCCGAGGGTAGCCCAAGTCCGCGGCGTGGCCCTTGAGGAAGGCCTCTTGGAGGACCATCAGCCCCATCCGGGCGGTCACATTCTCCGAATGGTCATTGAGCGTCGGGAGGATGAGGAAGTCCCAGAACCGCTCGCTCTCGGCCGTCCGGCCCTGCCCGTGCCGCTCCAGCCATTCCCGGAAGGTCCCCTCCGCTCGAGAGCGCCGAGAGGTCAGCGCCCTAGCCAAGGCCGGGAGGAGCCGGAGCTTCTCGCGTGGGGAGAGGAACGGGAGCCTCAAGATTGAAGGGAAAAGGTAAAGCGGTCCGGGGAGAGGCGAGCCCCGGATGAGCCCGACTCGGCCGTCTCGGCCGCGGACCTCGAGGGAGAGCCGCGGCTGGAGGCTCACCATCTCCTGGGCCCCGATCTTCCTCAGGAAGGTGAGGTAGGCCGAGCAGCACCTCAGGAAGACATGCTGGCCGAGGTCGACCTCCTCGCCCAGCCCTTTGTGGAAGAAGGAAGAGGCCCGTCCGCCGAGGTAAGGCCGGCGCTCGATCAGGGTGAGCTCGAGGCCCTCCCGATCCGCCAGCTCACAGCCGGCGGCCAGCCCCGCCAGCCCTCCCCCGAGGATGAGGACCTTCAATCTATCACTCAGGATTGACCTCCTCTACCAGCTAGCCATCGAGTAGAATGGGGCCATGGAGGCGATCAGGCTCCTGCTGGCCGATGATCATCGCTTGGTCCGGGAGGGGCTGCGGGCCTTGCTTGAGCGGGCGGGGTTCGAGGTCGTCGCCGAGGCCGGGGACGGCTACCAGGCCCTGGAATTGATCGAGGAACTCCGGCCAGAGGTGGCGGTCCTCGACATCGCTATGCCGCGGCTCAACGGCCTGGAGGCCGCTCATCGGATCGCCAGGGTCGCCCCCGAGACCAAGGTCATCCTCCTCTCGATGTATAAAGATCCCGAGTATGTCCACCAGGCCCTCCGGGCCGGAGCCCGAGGGTATGTCCTCAAGGAGGAGGCCCTCGCGGAGCTGGTCGAAGCGGTCCGCAGAGTCGCCAGAGGGGGCTACTACTTCGCCCAGCCGGTCTTGGCCGCGATCGTGGCCGCGGCACAGCAGAGCAGCCCTCACCCTGAAGGTAAGCTCGAGCTCCTCACTCCCCGGGAGCGGGAGGTCCTCCAGTTGCTCGCTGAGGGCCATACCACCCCCGAGATCGCTAGGATCATCCATCGGAGCCCCGAGACCGTCCGGAGCCATCGCTTGCGGATCATGAGGAAGCTCGGGCTCCATAGCACAGCCGAGCTCATCCGCTTCGCCCTGGAACACGGCCTTGCCCACCGGAGTTAGAGGAGGCTCGCTATGGACCTCCCAAGGGCAGCCCAGAGCTTCTCCCGCGGGCTGAGGGAGATCCGCTGGGTGAGGACATCATAACCGCGGACTTCGATCCGCTCGAGGATTCGCTCATAGAGCCCGGCTAGGACCGCCGGGCAGGGCCGGGAGCGGCGAGGGAGGTAATCCAGGAGCCTCCGGCCCCGGGCGAAGTATCCACGGGCCCGGGCGGCCTCGAAGGCCATTAGCTCCCTGAAATGGTCGTTGATAATCCCTCGCTGGAGATCGCTCTCAGTGTAGCCGAACCGCTCCAGCTCCTCCTGGGGGAGGTAGAGCCGGTCCCGGTCCAGGTCCTCCCTAATATCCCGGAGGATGTTCACGAGCTGCATGGCGATCCCGAGGTCGACGGCATATTCCCTAGCCCTGGGGTCGCGGTAGCCGAAGATCTCGAGCGAGATCAGCCCGACCGCCCCGGCCACGCCGTAACAGTATTCCCGGAGCTCCGCGAAGGTCCGATACCGCCGCTTATGGAGATCGAGCTCGAGCCCGTTGATCACCTCCTCGAAATAGCGGTGAGGGATTTGATACCGGCGGACGGCATCCCCGACCGCGAGGAGCAAGGGATCGCAGGCTGGCGGGTCCGGAATAGCATAAAGCCTCAGGACTAGCTCGCGCTGCTCCTCCAATGCCCGGCGCTTCTCCTCGAGCGATAAGGCGGAATCGATGAGCTCGTCCCAGCGGCGGAGGAGGGCATAGACGGCATAGATCGCCTCTCGCTTCTCCCGCGGGAGGGTGATGAAGGCCCAGTAGAAATTCTTGGCCTTGGCCCGCGTCTCGGCCCGGCAGTGGCGATAGGCGGCCTGAAGCTCAGTTCCCATGGGCATTCGGCCTCAAGAGCGCCCGGAGAAGGAGCCCGAGCTTCTCGGCCTTGGAGAGCCGCGGCCTGCGGCGGAAGACATCGTAATCGGCCTCCTCGATCTTCTTGAGGATCGCCAGCCCGCCGCGGGAGAAGAGTTCGATGGCGACTTTAAGCCGGCCGTCCACCAGCCTGACTAGTCGCAGCCCCTGGTCGAAGAGCGCCCGGGTCCGCGAAAGCTCGAACTCCATCAGCCTTCGGAAGCTCTCATTGACCAGATGGTGCTCGAGCTCCTCTTCTGAATAGCCGAAGCGGGCCAGATCCTCCTGGGGGATGTAGATCCGGCCCTTCCCGAGGTCGAGCGCGATGTCCTGCCAGAAGTTCGTGAGTTGCAAGGCGGTGCAGGTCTTGTCCGCGAGGGCCAACCGCTCCTCATCTTGGTAGCCGAAGAGATGGAGGAAGAGCCGCCCCACAGGGTTGGCCGAGTGGTCGCAATAATGGAGTAGCTCCTCATAAGTCCGGTAGCGCCCCTTCCGCTGGTCGAGCCGGTTGGCCTCAATCAGCTTCTGGAATGGCTCTTTGGGGATGCGGAATTCTCGGATCGTCTCGGCCAGGGCTACCATGATCGGCTGGCTCGGCCGGCCCGCATAGCACCGCTCGAGCTCCTCCTCCCAGAGGGCCAATGCGAGGAGGCGGGCCTCCCGATCCCCTTCCGCTTCATCCCCGAGGTCATCGACATGGCGGCAGAAGGCGTAGATGGCGTAGATGTGCTTCCGCATCCCTCGCGGGATGAGGAGGCTCGCGACCGGGAAATTCTCATAATGCGAGCGGGCGAGCCTCTCGCAGTAGCGGTAAGCTTCGGTGAGGCCGACCATCACTCTCCGATGATCTGGACGAGGACCTCTCTCGTCCGCGGGCGGTCGAGCTCGACCAGGAAGATCCGCTGCCACCGCCCGAGCTGGAGCCTTCCCCCTATGATCGGGACCGCCTCCGAGGCCCCCAGGAGGAGGTGCTGGCAGTGGGCATGGCCGTTGGGGCACTCGTCCTCGGTCATGTTCACCGTCCGGATCGAGAAGTCGTTGTGGCTGTAGGCGCAATCGCGCGGGGCGAGCCGCTCGAGGAACTCGGCCATATCATGGAGGAGGAGCGGCTCGTTCTCATTGATCCTGATCGCGGCGGTAGTATGCCTCGAATAGATGAGGGCGATCCCCTCGGTCAAGCCCGCCTCCGCCACGGCCCGCTCGACCTCCTCGGTGATGTCGATGAACTGCGGGGCCTTCTCCGTCTCGACCGTGATGAGCCGCGCGTAAGTCGAGAGCCTTAACATGCCAGCACCTCCCGGCCGGCCAATTCCTCTAGCCTCTGGATGACGGCCGCGATCGCGCTGTCCGGGGTCGAGGCCCCCGCGGTCACACCGACCCGCTCCTTGCCGATGAGCCAGCGCGGGTCGATCTCCGCGGCCTCCTCGATGAGGTGAGTCTCGATCCCCATCCGGGCGCAGGTCTCGGCCAGCCTCCGGGTATTGGCTGAGTTCCGCCCGCCGACGACGAGGACGAGCTCGGCCCAACGGGAGAGCTCCTTCGCCGCCTCATACCGCCTCCCCGTCTCCGGGCAGGTGGTGTTGATGATCCTGAGCTCGCCCAGCCTCCCGAGGTGGTGCTCCAGGAATCGGCCGACGAATTGAGCAAACAGCTCAGCACCCTTGGTCGTCTGGGAGAGGAGGGCCGCTCGGCGGGGCAGCTCCAGCGGGGCCGTCGGGTCCAGGACCGCCACCCCGCTCCCTTTGGTCCAGCCGAGGAGCCCCCTCACCTCGGGGTGGTCGGCCTCCCCGAAGATGATGACCTTAAACCCCTCCTCGGCCAGCGAGGCGGCCGCCCGCTGGGCCCGCAAGACGATCGGACAGGTGGTGTCGATCAATTCCAGCCCGCGGGCTTCGATCTCGCGGTAGACCTTCTCACCCACGCCGTGGGCGGTGATCGCTACTCGCCCGGAGCGGGCCTCCTCGAGGGAGCTGATTACATGTGCTCCGCGGCGCTCCAGCTCCGCCACGACACGGGGATTATGGACCACCGCGCCGAGGGTCTCGAGCGGGCCCTCTTCCAGCTCCCTCTCGATCATCCGGACCGCGCGGCGGACTCCGCCGCAGAAGCCCAAGACCTCGGCCTTACGGAGCTCCATCACTCAGCTCTCCCTTCCTTTAGCCTTCGGCGGTAACGTCCTAAGGCCATGAGCGGGAAATACAACCGGTAGAGGTGGTAGTTGATCATGAAGTCGCCAGGGAAGCCGGTCCCGGTGAAGTAGGGCTCCTCCCAGGAGCCATCCTCCTGCTGGGTTCGGATTAAATACTCGATCCCGTGCTTAGTCGCTTCGTTCTCGACCTCCCCAGCGGCGAGCAAACCTAAGATAGCCCAAGCGGTCTGGGAGGGGGTCGAGGGCCCCTGGCCCCGCAAGCTCGGATCTCTGTAGCTCGCGGGGGTCTCGCCCCAGCCGCCGTCCCCGTTCTGGTGGGCGATCAGCCACGCGACGGCCCGGCGGATGTAGGGCTTACTCATCTCTTCCCCGATGGCCTCGAGGGCCGGGAGGACTGCCCCGGTCCCGTAGATGTAGTTCACGCCCCAGCGGCCGAACCAGGGGCCGTCGGGCTCCTGCTCCCTTCTGATGTAGGCCAGCGCCCGGCGGACTGGCCTGGAGCTCCTGTCGTAGCCCAGTCGGCCCAACAGCTCGAGGATGTGGGCGGTGACATCCACGCTCGGGGGGTCGAGGAGAGCCCCGAAGTCGGCGAACGGGATCCGGGCCAGGAAGAGCTTGGTATTGTCCTTATCGAAGGCCCCCCAGCCGCCGTTTTTGCTCTGCATCGCCAGGAGCCACTCTAGCCCGCGGGCGAGCGCCTCCCGGCGCTGGTCCTCGGGGAGGGCTATCCCCAGGAGCGCGAGCATCACGATGGCAGTGTCGTCGGTGTCGGGGTAGAGGTCGTTCTCGAACTCGAAGGCCCAGCCACCTGGCAAGCTTCGCTCGACTTTAATTTGCCAATCCCCGCCGCTATCCAGAATTTGCTCCTTTAACAGCCATCTCCCGGCCCGGAGGAGGGCCGGATGGTCCGGCTCTAGCCCGGCCTCAAGGAGGGCCAAGACCGCCAGGGCGGTGTCCCAGACGGGGGAGAGGCAGGCCTGGAGTCGCCAAGTCTCCTCCCCTTCGATGGCGAAGCTCTCAAACCCCCTTAGCCCCTTCTGGATCACGGGATGGTCCAACCCGTAGCCTAGCGCCTTGAGGGCGATCAGGGAGTAGACCCACGGCGGCTGGATCCCGCCCCAGGAGCCATCCGCCTCCTGGTGTGCGACGATCCATTCCTCGGCCCGCTTGAGCGCGCGGGCGCGGAGCGGCTTCCAGGGGAACCGCTCATGGAGCCTGAGGGCCCGATCGAGCCCGAAGAAGAGGCTCCCCCAGAGGCCCGGCCTCCTCGGGAGGGGGTAGCTCCTCCGCCGCGGCTGAGGGTATAGCTCATCGAGCTTAGCATCTTCCGGGATCGAGACGGTCGGCCGGAGCGCTAGGACGATCGTCAAGGGGAGGATCGTCCCCCTCGCCCAGGAGGCGAACTCATAGATGTTCACGGGGAACCATGTTGGGAGGAGGACCAGCTCCGGGGGCATCGCCGGGAGGTCCTCCCAGCGCCACTGGCCGAAGAGGGCGAGCCAGAGCTTGGTGAAGATCCGGGCTTTCGGGACCCCGCCCTCCCTCAAGATGAACTCTCGGGCCTTCCCCATCTCCGGTGATCGGGGGTCCACTCCCGCGAGCTTCAGCGCGAAGTAGGCCTCGATCGTGGTGGAGAGGTCCCCCGGCCCGTCGAACCAGTTCGCCCAGGTCCCGTCCTCCCGCTGCTGCTCCAGAAGGTAATTGGCGATCTTCCGCCGGCGGTCCTCGTCCCTTATCCCGAGGAAGTGGGCCAGAAAGAGGTATTCGGCGGTGATAGTGACATTGCTCTCCAGCTCGCCCCACCAGAACCCCTCGGGGTATTGGAGGCTCAAGAGGCGCTCCTTCGCCTGCTCGATCGCCCGGTCCAGCGCTGTAAGCGAGACTTGCTCCGTCTTCAGCATCTCGCTTCCTCCACCTCAGAAGCCCTAGCGAAGGCGCTCACCAGGGCCGCCAAGGCCCGGGCCAATCGGCCGGCCGCGAGCCGGGCCGCCCCGGCCAGCCGAGGGACCTCCTGAAGCTGCCAAGGCCGGCTCAAGAGCGAGCGGATGGCCTTCACTGACAGCTCCCCTCCCAAGCCTACGGCCGTGACGAACTCCGGCAGCGGCCGCTCGAGGGGGTCCAAGACCGCCTTGACCGCTAGGAATGGAACCCTGTGATCTTGCGCAATCTTGGCGGCCCAGAAGGCCTCCATCTCGGCCGCTAGGGCCCCGGAGTCTCGGCCCAACCTTGCCTTCTCCTCGACATCTCTTATCGGCTCGGTGACGGTGAGGATCGGCCCGTGCCGGGCCTCAAGGGGCTCGAGGGCCTGGGAAGCTTGGAGAAGGAGCTCCCTCTCGACCTTGATCTCCCGGCCGGCCCAAAGGAGCCGCTCGGCCAGGACGAGCTCGCCCGGCCTCAAGCCCGGGACGAGCCCCCCAGCAAAGCCGCAGGAGATGAGAAGCTCAATCTGAGGCCGATGCTCCGCTAGGAAGGCCGAGAGGGCCCGCTCGACCGCTCCTCTCCCGATCCCGGTCGGAAGGAGGGCAACATCAGAGGGAGCGAGCCTCCGGAAGGGCCGAAGCTCGCACTCCAAGGCCGCCGTGATTAGGATCATCTCATCCTCCCTTCCGAGCCAAGGCCAGGAGCTCCCAGGGGCGGCGGATCGCCCCGAAGATCGCGGCCGGCTCGAACCCGGAGTGCATCATGCAGTCCGCGCAGCGGGGGTCTCGGCCCGGCCCGAACCGCTCCCAGAGCCCCTCCTCGAAGAGCTCCCGAACTGAGCTCACATGCTCGTCGGCCAGGATGTAGCACGGCTTCCGCCAGCCTAAGGGCGTGTAGGTCGGGGTCCCCCAGGCGGCGCAGTCGTAGGTCCGCTCGCCGCGGAGGAACTCCAGGTAGAGGGGATTGTTGTAGAACCGGAAGCCGTTCCCCGGCTCGAGGATCCTCCGGAAGACTCCGATCGCCTCCTCTCGCGCGAGGAACCGCTCCCGTTCTGAGGCCGTCTCGTAAGCGTAGCCCGGGGAGACCATCAGCCCCTCCACGCCCATCTCCGTGAGGGTCCGGAAGAGGCGGTGGAGGTCCTCGACATCGCTCCCCTTGTAGATTGTGGTGTTGGTGGTGACCCGGAAGCCGGCCCGGAGGGCCGCCTCAAGCCCGGCGAACGCGGCCTTGAAAACCCCTTTTCGCCCGACCGAGCGGTCGTGGCCCTCCTCCATCCCGTCGAGATGGACCACGAACGCCAGCCGCTCCGAGGGGCGGAATCTTCTTAACGACTCCTTGAGGAGTAGGCCGTTGGTGCATAAGTAGACGAAGTATCCTCGTCTGGTCAGCTCGGCCACGAGCTCATCGATCTTCGGGTGGAGGAGCGGCTCCCCACCGGCGATGGAGACCACGGGCGCGCCGGCCTCCTCAGCGGCCCCGACCGCCTCCTCGATCGAGAGGCGCTTCTCCCAGATGGCCTTGTATTCCCGGACCCGGCCGCAGCCGGGGCAGGCGAGGTTGCAGGCCTCGAGCGGCTCGAGGATCGTCACCAAGGGGAACCGCCTCCGCCCCAGAAGGAGGTTCTTCAGCAGGTAGCTGGCTAACCGCCGATCTAGTTCCCTCGGCCTGCTCATGTCAATACTCCCTCATCGCCAGGAAGCGAACTAAACCCTCCAGCTCCGTCCTCGCCCAATCCGGGAGCGCAAGCCCCCCAAGTTTCGCTAGGGCCCGATGGCTGTATTGCTCGACCTGAGCCTCGGCCTCCGTGCGGGCATCGAGCCCCTCGAGGAGGTCGATGAGCCTCGGGAGATCGGCCTCGGCGAGCTCCTCCCGGCGGTAGAGCTCGTGGAGCGGGCCTCCGTGCCCTTCCCGCTCCAGGGCCAGGACGATCGGGAGGGACTTCTTCTTCCGCAAGAGATCGCCCTTCGGCGCCTTCCCCATCCGGGCCCGCTCGCCCCAGATCCCGAGAATGTCGTCCCGGCCCTGGAAGGCCAGCCCGAGCGCACAGCCGAAGCTCCTGAATGGCTCGAGCTTATCATCCGCGCCGGCGAGGAGGGCCCCGAGCTCGAGTGCAGCCCCGAGCAAGGCCCCGGTCTTCCGCAGGGCCATCGCCTCATACTCTTCGAGGGTGACCTCGACCTTCTCCTCCAGGGCGAGGTCGAGGGCTTGGCCCTCGATCATCTCCAGAGTCGCTCGGGTGAGGATCTTTGAAGCCCTTAAGACCACCTCCGGGGGGAAGCGCCTTTCCAGCTCGAATAGGGCCAGGGCCCCTAGCTCGCGGAGCCCGTCCCCCAGATTAATCGCCTGGGCCGGGCCGAAGAGCCGCCAGGCCGTCGGCCTCCCATGCCGCTCCTCATCTCGGTCTTGAATATCGTCATGTGCCAGGGAGAAGGTATGGACCAATTCCAGCGCTAGCGCTGCCGGAAGAGCGGCTTCTGGCTCGCCCCCGAGGGCCTCGCAGACGAAGAGCAGGAGGGAGGGCCGGAGGAGCTTTCCGGGATAGCCCGCGAGCCTCGCCCCCGCCTCGTCCTCGAAGCCAAGATGGTAAGAAGCCATCCGTTGGAGAAGGGCCCAAGACCCCCCTCCCCCGATGAGGCCCCGCAAGCCCTCCTCAAGCCGGTGGCGGTAGGCCCGACCTACTCGGCCCGAGATCCCCGGCAAGACCGATGCCTGACCGCTCATCGCTGATTAACAGTCTTGCAAGAGGGGCAAGGCTAGTGGATCGGGCGAGGGGGTGAATTCGGGCCGGGAAAGCGTTGAATTAAGCTGGCTTAGGATCTTTTACAACGCCAGAGCCAGCTCTACGATCTCCACGATCTGGCGGAAGACCTCCTCCTGGCTGAGATGGGCATCGAGGACTCGGCCTCGAGGCGGCGGGGGCACGGCCTTTAGGTAGCCTTCCCGGACCCGGCGGAGGAACTCGAGCCCGCTCTCTTCGAGGCGGTCGAGGAATGTCGTAGGTCGAACCCCCGCTTCCCCGCGGCTTGCGGGCTGAACCTTCCGGCGGAGGCCCTCCTCCGGGGAGATGTCCAGGAGGATCGTCAGGTCCGGCTCTAAGCCCCCGGTAGCAATCGCATTCAGCTCCTGGACCAGTTCAAGAGGGAGCCCCCGGCCGTAGCCCTGATAGGCCAAAGATGACAAGGCGAACCGATCGGCTACCACGATCTTTCCCGCCGCCAGGGCCGGCTCGAGTACCTCCCGGACCAGTTGGGCCCGCGAGGCCTCATACAAGAGGAGCTCTGCGAGGGGCAAGATTTCCCGACCATGATCGAGGAGGATCGCTCGGATCGCCTTCCCTGTCGGGGTGGTCCCCGGCTCCTCCACGAGCAGCACATCTTTCCCTCTCTTGCGGAGGTATTCCGCGAGGAGCCGGGCCTGGGTCGTCTTCCCGCTCCCGTCGAGCCCCTCGATCGCGATCAGCACGGCCTGGCCCTCCGGAGGAGATGCCAGAAGATGAGGACCGTCCCGGCGACGATCGCTACATCCGCGAGGTTGAAGACGGTCCAGAACCGGAGGTCGATGAAGTCGACCACATAGCCGAGACGGGCCCGGTCGAGGAGGTTCCCCAGCGCTCCCCCGGCAATGATCGCTAGCCCCAGCTTGAATCGGCCGTCTCGGAGCCTGGTGAAGAGGAGGGCTCCCAGGAGCCCGAGGCTGATGGCGGCGGTGATGACCATCACTAGAAGCCCATGGTCCCTGAGGATCCCGAAGGCCCCGCCGGGGTTCCGCGTCAAGGTGAGGTAAAGGAGGTGGTCGATCACCTCGACCTTCTTGTAGGGCTCGAGCTGCGCGAGCGCGAGGAGCTTCGTCGCCTGGTCGAGGGCCAGGACCCCCGCGATCCAGAGGAGGTAAATCATCCTGCTTCCAATATAACGGGAGGAGCACGGAAGAGGCAACTCCCCTTCACCCCTTCCTCCCTCCTGGCCCGCTCGGCCTTGGCCTCGGCTCAGGCATAGGCGAATCAGGATGGAATGGGGGGAGCGCTCCTCCCGGCCAGGATGGTATGATGGGGGCGAAACCCGCGGAGAGGGGAGGTGTATATGCCGGCGAAGAGTCAGATGGACGAGCTAGAGTTGCTCCAACAAGCTCTAGCCGGAGACCTGGAAGCATGGGGAGAGATGGTGACACGCTATAAACGAGCGGTATTCGGGATCGCCCTGGGGATCCTGGGGAACCCGGCCGACGCTGAGGACGCCACGCAGGATGCCTTCATCCGAGCCTATGAGAACCTCCGGAGGTATGACCTCCGAAGGAGGTTCTCCACCTGGATCTTCACCATCGTCAGCAACATCTGCAAGAACCGGCTCCGACAGGAGCGGTTCACCTCGAGGCTGGAGGACGAGACCCAGGTCCCCGGGGGGGCCGATCCCGCAATGGCGGCAGTGGAGGCCGAGCGGGGACGGCTGATCAAGGAGGCCCTAAGTGAGCTGGACTTCAAGTATCGCGCTCCGCTTGTCCTCCGCTACTATAGCGAGCTGGACTACCAGGAGATCGCCCAGATCCTCGGCCTGCCCGAAGGGACGGTCAAGACCCATCTCCACCGGGGTAAGGCCGAGCTGAAGAAGATCTTGGAGCGGAAGGGGGTCAGAGGCTATGAATGAGGAGAAGTTCGAGGAATATCTTCGTGAGGGCCTGAAGCAGGGGGTCGAGAGCCACCTCCAGCGGCTGGAGGGGCTGGAAGAGCGGGTTTTAGATGCCCTGGCGGAGCGGGCCCTCCGCCGCGGCCGCTGGACTAAGGTCCTGGAGCCGCTCCTCATCCCGGTGAGACGGCGCCCCGCGCTCGCACTGGTCACGACCGCCGCGGTCTTCCTCATCATCGGCCTCTTCCTCGGGATGGGGCTCGGCGGGCCCTCCCTCGGGGGCGGGAAGGGGGTCTGGTTCGTCGTGGCTTACCCTGAGGCCCAGAGCGTGACCATCGCCGGGGACTTCAACGGCTGGACCGATACGCCTCTCAAGCGAGGGAAGGACGGGATCTGGACCATCAGGCTCGACCTCAAGCCCGGACGGTATGAATATGCCTTCAAGATCGATGGGAAGAAATGGGTCCCAGACCCCAGAGCGGACGAGTATGTCAAGACCTACGGGAACCAATACAACTCGGTGATCTATGTCTAGCGAGGTGAGGGAGATGGTGAAGAGCCTTTGTCTTGCCCTGCTGGTCGCCCTCCTCGCCCCTTCGGCCGCCTCGGCGGGGGTTCTGGCCCTGGCCGAGCAGGCCCAGGTGACGGCCCAGGATGTTTACGACTACATCAACCTTTACCTCGAGGCCTCGGCCCAGACGAAGGCCGTCCTGATCGCAGCCTTCCAGAAGGCCTTCCAAGAGGGGGCCATCGCCCCGGAGCGGGCCCTCTCCTTCCTCATGCGGGTTAACGGGAGCGGGGCCTCGCTCCCCCTCCGAGAGCAGGTCTATCTCACGGTCGCCGATGCCCTCATGAAAGGCATCCCGGTGGAGATGCTCTTAAGCAAGGTCGAGGAGGGGCTGGCTAAGGGCCGCCCGATGGAGGAGATCCTGGCGGAGATCCAGGAACGGAAACAG
>JAPWVC010000099.1 GCA_028275195.1 Candidatus Acetothermia bacterium | reverse complement strand
ATCAAAGTCATAGAACTCCTCACCCTACTGGCCTATGATGAGGCTAGAACTGATCCACTCGAGGAGGGATGATGCTGGAGATCAGGTGGCATGCCCGGGGAGGCCAAGGGGCCAAGACCGTCTCTCAGATCTTAGCCCTGGCGGCCCTCGCGCGCGGGGATTATGTCCAGGCCTTCCCCGAATACGGCCCAGAGCGGTCCGGTGCCCCGATGAAGGCCTTCAACCGGATCGATGAGCGGAAGATCCGGATCCATTACAACATCTATGAGCCGGATGTCGTGGTAGTGATCGACGATTCCCTCCTCAGCTCCGAGAGCGCTAATGTGATCGACGGGCTCAAGCCCGATGGGACCCTTTTGGTGAACACCAAGGCCTCCCCGGAGGAGGTCCGCCGGCGGACCGGCTTCCCCGGGAGGATCATGACCGTCGATGCCGACGGGATCGCCGCCCAGACCGGCGTGGGCTACGCCAATATCCCCACCTTAGGGGCGCTCGCCCGGGCCGTCGATTTCCCCCTCGAGCTGCTCGCCGCGGAACTGAAGAAGACCCTGGGGAAGAAGGTCCCGGAAAGGGTTATCCAGGCCAACCTTACGGCCCTCCGGGAGGGCTACGCTCGGGTGAGCGCGAACGGAGGCTAGATTGTTCAAGAGTTATAAGGACCTCCCGCTCGGGGGGGTGATCGCGGCCACCCCGGAGCGGGCGAAGAAGAAGACGGGGGACTGGCGGGAGGAGAAGCCCCTCTGGGATGAGTCCTTGTGTGTCAACTGCCTCCTCTGCTGGGTCCGCTGCCCCGAGGCGGCGATCCTCACCGAGGAAGGGGAGATGGCGGGCTTCGACTACGACTACTGCAAGGGGTGCGGGATCTGCGCCCATACCTGCCCGACGGAGGCGATCAAGATGGTCCCCGAAGAGGAGGCGGTCCCCGAGCAAGCCGGGGTTAAGGCGAGAGCGAGGAGAGATGGCGACGAGAGTGCGTGAGCGCCTGCGGCAGGTCCTCACCGGCCACCAGGCGGTGGCGGAGGCGATGCGCCAGATCGAGCCCGATGTGGTCGCGGCCTACCCGATCACACCCCAATCGGAGATCATGCACTACTTCGCGGAGTTCGTGGCCAACGGGAAGGTAAGGACCGAGCTGATCACCGTAGAGTCGGAGCACTCAGCGATGTCGGCCTGCATCGGGGCCGCGGTCGCCGGGGCCAGGACGATGACCGCTACCGCCAGCCAGGGGCTGGCCCTGATGATCGAGATCGTCTACATCGCCTCGGCGATGCGCTGCCCGATCGTCATGGCCATCGCCAACCGGGCCCTCTCCGGCCCGATCAACATCCACTGCGACCACTCCGATGCCATGCTCGGCCGGGATGCGGGTGTGGCCCAGCTCTTCGCCGAGGACGCCCAGGAGGCCTACGACTTCATGATCATGGCCCCGAGGATCGCCGAGCACCCTGAGGTCTTGCTCCCCGTGTGGGTCAACCTCGATGGCTTCACCCTAACTCATACGGCCGATGTGGTCGAGCTCCTCGAGGACGAGCTGGTCAAGGAGTTCGTCGGGGAATATAAGCCGCGCTATCCCCTTCTCGATGTGGACCATCCCACTACCCAGGGGCCGTTCGCCCTCCCCGAGTATTACTTTGAATTGAAGCGCCAGCAGGTCGATGCCATGGCCAGCGTCCCGAGGGTCCTGCTCGAGGTCCAGGCCGAGTTCGCCAAGCTCTCGGGCCGGGAGTATCAGGGCTTCTTCGAGCCCTATCATCTAGATGATGCCGAATACGCGATGGTGGTGATGGGCTCGACGGCCGGGACGGCCAAGGAGGCCGTGGATCGCCTCCGGGAGCGAGGGGAGAAGGTCGGGCTCCTCAAGCTCTGGCTCTTCCGCCCCTTTCCCAGGGAAGAGGTGGCCGCGGCCTTGGAGGGGAAGGAGGCGGTGGCGATCCTCGACCGAGCCTTCTCCCTGGGGAGCTTCGGCCCGCTCTTCTTGGAGGTGAGCTCGGCCCTCTACGAGGCCGAGAGGCGGCCAAGGCTCTATAACTACACCTACGGCCTCGGAGGGCGGGATACCACCGCCAAGCAACTCGAGGAGGTCTTCCACCAGATCCAGGACGAGCGCCTGAGCAAGGAGATGCACTACATCAACCTACGGGAGTAAGGAGAGGAAGGAGAAGAGATTTGGCCAGCATCAAGACCCTGGCGAAACGCGAAGAGGAGCGGCTCCGGTTCGGCTGGGGCCATGCCCTCTGTGCCGGCTGTGGGATCCCCATCGTCGTCCGGACGGTCCTCAACTCGATCGAGGAGCCGGTCGTCGTGGCCAATGCCACCGGCTGCCTCGAGGTGGCCACGACCCTCTTCCCTTATACCGCCTGGAATGTCCCCTGGGTCCACACCGCCTTCGAGAACGCCGCGGCCACGATCTCTGGGGTCGAGGCGGCCTACCGGGTCTTAAAGAAGAAGGGGAAGATCACTAAAGACATCCGGTTCGTGGCCTTCGGCGGAGACGGCGGGACCTACGACATCGGGCTCCAGGCCCTCTCGGGGGCCTTGGAGCGAGGCCATCGCTTCCTCTATGTCTGCTACGACAACGAGGCCTACATGAACACGGGAATCCAGCGCTCGAGCGCCACCCCCCTCGGGGCCTATGCCACCACCGAGCCGCCGGGGAAGGCGAGCTTCGGGAAGCATCGTCATCGGAAGGACCTCACCCAGATCATCATCGGCCATCACATCCCCTATGTGGCCCAGGCCGCAATCTCCCACTGGCAGGACCTCTCAAGGAAGGTCGAGCGGGCGATCGCCAAGGACGGCCCGAGCTTCATCAATGTGATGTCCACCTGCTTCCGCGGCTGGCGGCATGAGGCGAAGCTGACCACCGAGATCGCTAGGCTGGCGGTCGAGTCCCGCTTCTGGCCCCTCTACGAGGTCGATGAGGGGGAATGGCGGCTCAACTATGTCCCGGAGGAGCCGATCGCCGTCCGGGACTGGCTCAAGCTCCAGGGGCGGTTCGCCCACCTCTTCCAGCCGGAGGAGAAGAAGGAAGTGATCGCTGAAATCCAGGCCGAGGTCGACCGCCAGTGGGAGGAGCTCCTCGCGCGGTGCAAGGTCGTCCCGAGCGCTTAAAACGGGACGGGGGAGGGGGAACTGGCTCAAGCTTTCACGCAACTTTCACCGCACCTCTGGGTGAGCCAGAGCCGGCTATACTTCACAAATAGCGGGCTCTTCCTCAGCGGAGGGGAGGCCTGCCTCATCGATCCCGGGCTCTTCCCCGAGGAGTTAGAAGCCATCGCTCACTTCCTCGCCGAGCAAGGGGCCAAGCCCCGAGCGATCGTCCTCACCCACAGCCACTGGGACCACCTCCTCGGGCCGGAGCGCTTCCCCGGGGTCAGGGTCATCACCCAGGCCAATTTCCTGAAGGAGACGAGCGCTGGGCGGGCTGAGGACCTCCTCTGGCAGGTGGGGGAATGGGAGGAGGAGTATGGCCTCGAGCGCGAGAAGCCCTTTGTCATCCCCCAGCCTAGCCGGACCTTCAAAAGGAGGCTGACCCTGGAGCTGGGCGAGCTCCGCCTTCAGCTAGTCCATGCCCCGGGCCACGCCGCGGACCATCTGGTCATCTACGAACCCGGGAGCCGAACCCTCTGGGCCGGGGACATGCTGAGCGACCTGGAGATCCCGTTCGTGAGCCAGAGCCTGGAGGCTTATGAGAAGACGCTGGAGATGCTCGCCACCTGGGAGGTCCGCATTCTAGTCCCCGGCCACGGCCATCCCACTGCCTCAGCGGAGGAGATCCAAAGCCGGCTCGCCGAGGACCGGGCTTACCTGGCGGAGCTGAGGGAGAGGGTCTCCCAGGCGGTCGCCCAAGGGCTGAATGTGGGCGAGACGGTCCGGCTCTGCGCTGAGATGGCCTTCCGTCATCGCGAGGAGAACCTCGGGCCGCACCGGCTCAATATCGAGTCCGTCTACCTCGAGCTCGGCGGGAAGGCCGACCGGACGAGGGTGGGCTGGAACCGGCTCTGACTCGATTTAGAGCCAGCTCGCGCAGGTCCCGGGGACCACCCCCGGCTCTTGAGTGGTGGTGAGCGAGATGAGCGGGCTGGCACCCCGCCCGGGCTCGACCCGCACCGCTGTGGTAGCTACTAGCTCGCCTTGGACTAGGACCTCGATCCGGTAATATTCATCCGCTCGGGTGGTCGGCTGGAGGAGGAACGGCGGGGTGAGCCCGAGCCCATCGGTGCAGGCGCTCGCCCAGGGGATCCCGGCATGGGTATAAACGATCACGAGCGCATTGGGGAGCGGGGTCGTCCCCCCGGAGAAGAAGACCCGCACCTGCTGCTCCCTCGGGGGGATGAGCTGGAGCTTGAGCTCATAGGAGCCAGCTGCCCCGGGGACTAGCTCCTCGCTCTTCCCGGAGAAGATGCCCCCTAGATAGGCCTCGGCGAAGTAGCGATGGCCGGGCTCGACCGGCCAGCTCCCACAGCCGTCTTGGAGCTGGCTCGGGGCGAGCTGTTTAAATAGCTGCCCGTCTTGGTAGAGGTGTATTTCTGGCAGCTCTTGTTCAAGCCCGAGCCCAGCCTTGCCCCCTGCCCCGGAACCCTGGGAGAGGCAGACCCTCAGGAGCGGGGGCGAGAGAGAGGCCCCGCGCTCGCTTGGAGGCCCCTCACGCTCGTGCTCATGCCAGGGGATAAACCCGAGAAAAGCATCGGCGATCAGGACGCTCGCCACGATGGCCGCCAGACCGACCAGCCAACCGAACCTCTTCCAGAGTTGTCTCATCTTTGCTTAATTCTGCCGTGGCCCTCCTGGGGAGGCAAATCCCTCTCAGCCGGCTTGCCTAGGCATGAGGAGCGCTCAGCCGGACCAATAGCCTGATCCCATCGGTGGCCCAGACTTCGATCTCCGCG
>JAPWVC010000073.1 GCA_028275195.1 Candidatus Acetothermia bacterium | reverse complement strand
GGGGATCGGAGGCCCATCGCTCCTTGCCCGCCAGAGCTCGCCCCGAATCTTCACATAGCCTTCCGGGTCGAGGGGGTCCACGACCGAGCCACGGGCCCCGATCAGGCTCTCCAGCCCGGTGTAGACCGGCTGCTTAGCGGAGCGGCGGACGGAGGGGTAAACCAAGATGAACTTGAGGAGCTTCCCCGCGGGGACCGCTACGGCGAGCCAGAGGGGGAGATGGATGAACTGAACCAGCACCACAATTAAGATGATGAGCCCCAGAAGCTCGCCCAGCTCGAGGAGGACATAGGCCCGGACGCTCCTCATTCCCTTCCCTCTGCCCCAAGCTTGAGGGAAAGCAGGCCGAGGTGCAACTCCCCCGCCCGGCGAGGTTGCTGCCGTGGGGCTTTCATGCTATAATGCGCAATGATGCATGATTGAGGAGGTAGAGATGGACGGGCGCTACGACTACGAGCGTGAGGCGGAGTTCTTCGCGGCCTTGGGGCACCCGGCTCGGCTACGGATTTTGGAGTCCGTGGCCGGCCACGCCGGCGGAGGCTGCTGCGCCTGCGAGATCGAGCCGGAGATAGGTCTCGATCAGTCCACGATCTCGCGGCACCTGCTCACGCTCAAGCGGGCTGGGATCTTGACCTCCAGGAAGGACGGCGTGCGGGTGATCTACGAACTAGCGGACGAGCGGGTGCTGGAGCTTCTGAGGCTAGCCTCGGAAGTGATCGCCGCTTCGGTGAGGGGCCAACTGGAGACCCTGAAGGCAAGGGGGAGGTCTTAGGCTAACGAGCAGAAAGGAGTGTGGGAATTGGTCTGGGATGTGATCTTGGCCGGCTTCCTGGCCCTGAAGGAGTATATCGCTCTGCATGTGGTCACCTGCCTGATCCCGGCCTTCCTCCTCGCCGGGGCGATGGTGACCTTCATCTCGAGGGAGGCGATCGTCCGTTACATGGGCGCCGCGGCGAGCAAGCTCCGCTCCTTCGCCCTCTCCGCCGGTGGGAGCTTCTTCGTCGCGGCCTGCTCCTGCACGGTGATCCCGGTCGCAAGCGGCCTATACTACGGCGGCGCGGGGGTCGGCCCGGCCTTCATCCTCCTCTGGGTGGCTCCCGCGGCCAACATCCTGGCCCTGGTCTACACCGGGGCCATTCTAGGCGCGAAGATCGTGGCGGTCCGGATCGTCGCCGCGCTGGTCATGGCCTTCATCGTCGGCTGGGCCATGAGCCTGGCCTTCAGGCAGGAGGAGCGGGGCCGGGCCCAGGCCGCCATGGCGGGAGAAGGGGCCGGGAGCCTGGGCAACCCCGAGGCTGGGCTCGCGGCCGAGGCCGCAGTCAAGGCTAAGCCCAAGATCATGAAGCGGAGCGACATCGTCCTTCTCCTGTTGCTCGTCCTCGCCCTGCTCGCCCCGAACTATATCGTCCAGCACGGGCCTTACCTCTACAAAGTGATCGTCTGGGCCGTCGGGATGGCGATAGTGTTCGGCTACGCCTTCTCTGCCAAGGAGCGGGAGGAGATCGTCCGCTGGATGAAGGAGACCTGGTGGTTCGTCCGGCTGATCTTCCCGCTGCTCTTGGGCGGGGTCTTCGTCGTGGGGATCATCGGCGCGCTCCTCCCCGAGGCCTGGGTGAGCGAGTGGCTCGGCGGGGCGAGCCTCCGCTCCTCGTTCCTCGCCACACTCATCGGGTCCATAAGCTATTTCGCCACGATGACCGAGGCCCCGTTCGTGCATAAGCTGATGGGGCTGGGGATGGGGGCTGGGCCGGCACTCGCCCTGCTCCTCACCGGCCCGGGGCTCAGCCTCCCCAATTGGCTGGCGATCGCGCGAGTCTTCGGGTTGAAGAAGGCCCTCGTCTATGTCCCGACGATCATCATCCTGGGGACCCTTGTCGGCTGGCTTGCGGGGAATACGATCCTGAAATGAGCAAGAGAGGAGGTGGACAGGGATGAAGATCGAGATCCTGGGGACCGGCTGCCCCAAGTGCGAGGCCACGGAGAGGAATGTCCGGAAGGCCCTAGCGGAGCTGGGCCTCCAGGCCGAGGTGGAGCACATCTATGATGTGAAGGAATACAGCAAGCGTGGAGTGATGTTCACCCCGGCCTTGGCCATCGATGGCCAGGTGAAGGTGAGCGGCCACATCCCCTCGGTCGAGGAGATCAAGCGACTCCTGCAGGGGTAGAGGGTGGGAGTGAGCTGAGTGGGAATCATTCGTTCTAGCTTTAGCCACCCCTCCCTCCTCTCTCACCCCCGCTGGGGCCTCCCGGCGACCTGCTCCTGGATCGCCGGGAGGCCCCCGGTAAAGGAGGAGCAATGCCTTGGCTGGTCGGCTATCCTCGGGAGAAGATTGACTGGCACCCGCAGATCGACTACGATAAGTGCAGCGCCTGCGGGGTCTGCCTGAGCTGCGGGAACAAGGTCTTCCGCTGGAAGGATGGTCGGCCGGAGGTGGCCGAGCCCCTCCGTTGCGTGATCGGCTGCACCACCTGTGCCAACTTGTGCCCAGAGTGGGCCATCTCCTTCCCCGAGATCGCGGAGGTCCGCCGGATCTACCGCGAGGAGGGGATCTGGGAGAAGATCACTAGAATGCTGAAAGAAGAGGGGAAGATCTAGCGATGCTCCTCCGAGGTTTTCAGCGGATCGAGACCTTCTTCCCGCCCTGCCATCCCGGGGAGATCGAGACGGTCACCGCCATGGCCGAGCTCACCGACGACATCAGCCCGGCCTTCCCCTACCTCAATGCCGTCCTCAAAGGGACGATCTACGACCAGGCCCATCAGTCCCTCAACTTCAAGCTCGGCGGCCGAGGGATCACCCTCCACCCGCGCAGGATCATCGTCACCCGCCTGGAGAACAAGGAGGAGGCGGAGAAGGTCCTGGAGCGGCTGAAGGACCTGATCAACAGGACCTATGAGCGGCGCGACCAGCTCGAGCCGAGCTACAAGAGCCGGGCCAAGCTGACTGTCATCGAGATCTACAAGCTCCTGCCGAAGACGAACTGCAAGGAGTGCGGCGAGCCGACCTGCATGGCCTTCGCCACCAAGCTGGTCAACGAGCAGACCGCGATCGAGCGGTGTAAGCCCCTCTTCGGCCCGGAGCATCAGGAGAGGAGGGAGAGGCTCCTCGGCCTCCTCGAGGAGGCCGGGTATGCCGTCCCTCAAGACCAAGGAGGTGCTCAAGTCTGATGGAATCGTTGATCGCGCAGTGGAAGCCGGAGCTTTGGCGGGCCTATACCGAATTTGCGGCCGAGGCCCTCAAGGACGGGGCCCTCCCGGCCAAGTTCAAGGAACTGGTGGCGATCGCCCTCTCCATCGCCGGCCATTGCGAGCCCTGCATCCGGGTCCACCTCCGGCGGGCACTCGAGCTGGGGGCGACGGCCGAGGAGCTCGCTGAGCTGTTGGGCGTGACCGTCCTCCTCGTCGGCGGGCCGGCGGATGTCTGGCCGAGGGAGGCGATCTGGGGGGAGCTGAAGAAGGCCAAGGAGGTCTGATTGGCTAGGGAGAACCAGGGCTGCTCCTGCGGAGACCCTTGGAAGGAGCTCCCGCCGGAGCTCCGGCCTAAGCAGAGGAAGGCGAGCTCCCTCCGGGAGGTGAGATGCCCCGGCTGCGGGAAGCTCTTCTGGACGAATCGGGAGACGGACTACTGCTTCGAGTGCGAGAAGAAGCAGAGCAGGTAGGCGCTTATGCGATCACTCAATGACCTCATCCGGAGGCACTACTCTTACCTGATCCTGGCCACGGTCGGCCTGAGCATCGTGGTGGGGAGGCTCGCCCCCGGCGCGGCCAGGGCCTTCAAGCCTTATATGGTCTATCTCATCGGGCTCATGATCTGGGCGATGAGCGTCACGATCCGGTTCCCCGAGCTGCGCTTCGCCCTCAAGAAGGGGAAGCTCATCGGCTGCGGCCTGTTAGCCAACTTCGTCCTCCTCCCCCTACTTTGTTATCTCCTGGCCATCACCCTGATGCGAGATCAGCCGCTCTATGCCACGGGGTTCATCCTGATGGGGACCGTCCCCTGCGCGGGGATGAATGTGGTCTGGACCGGCCTCCTCGGCGGGGATGTGGCCCTCGCCCTGGTCCTCGGGGGCCTGACGATGCTCCTCGGGATCGCCACCATCCCTGGCCTCACTTACCTCTTAGCAGGGACCTATGTCGCAGTGAATGTGTCCGAGATGCTCCTCACCCTGACCAAGGTCCTGATCATCCCCATCCTCCTGGGGGCCATCACCCGGGCTCTCTTGGAGAGGAAGGCCAAGCGGGGGATGGAGCTGCTACTGATCTTCCCGCCGATCGCGGCCATCTCGGCGATGCTGCTGATGTTCATCATGATCGCGCTCAACATCAAGATGATCCCTGCCTCCGGTAGCGTCCTCGTCTCGCTGATCATCCCGCCACTCCTGCTCTTCCCCATCGCCTTCGGCGGGGTCTACCTCTGGTGCGACCGGCTCCTCCGCTGCCACCGGCAGGAGACCGACGCGATCGTCTACTCCTCGGGGATGAAGCACCTCCCACTGGCGATGGGGATCGCCTTCGTCTCTTTCGGGCAAGAGGCAGCCCTCCCGATCGCCGTGGCCGCGGTCTTCCAGACCTTCAACGCCAGCCTGTTCTATCGGCTCTTCCAACGGCTCGGCCGGATGGCAGTGACCGTGGGGAAGGGGGATAATACCGAGGCAAGATGAAGAAGACCAAGAGGAGACGGGGAAGGGAAAGCCTCAGTGGGAGGCTCTTTCGCCTGAGGGTCCCGCTAGTGACGGCCCTGGCCCTCGTGCTCGGAGGAGTGCTAATTGGAGTGAGCTATTGGTATTCCAGCTCCCAGCTCGCCCAATTTCCAGCCCCCGATGAGGGTGAGTCCTCCTCGAGCACGGTCGTGGTCACGGCGGAGCCGACCAAGGGCTCCCTCGAGGCCCCGGTGACCATTGAAGAGTTCTCCGAGTTCTACTGCCCCTACTGTGCTAGGTTCGTCTTCAACACCCTGCCGGAGATCGTGGAGAATTATGTGAAGAAGGGGCTGGTGAAGTTCGTCTTCCGGAACTTCCCCGTCCACGGCGAGCCGGCTATTCTGGCGGCACTGGCCGGGGAATGCGCTCACGAGCAAGGGCGGTTCTGGGAGTATCACGACCGGCTCTTCACTGCCACCTCCAAGGAGTATAGGCAGCTCGATGCGCTGGAGCTCGTCAACTTGGCCGGAGATTTGGGGCTCGATACCGCGGCCTTCCGGGAGTGCCTGAGCTCGGGGCGCTACCGGGCGAACCTCGAGGAGGACATCGCCGAGGGCCAGCGGCTCGGGGTAGGCGGGACCCCGACCTTCTTCATCAACGGGAGGAAGCTCGTCGGGGCCCAACCGTTCGAGAGATTCAAGCAGATCATCGAGGAAGAGCTCGAGAGGAGCGGGAGATGAAGAGAGCTTCCCCCATGCAAATAGCGCTCATCGCCTTGGCGGTCTTGGGGCTCGCCGACTCGGCTTATCTGCTCTATGAGCACCTCGGCCACGAGATCATTTGCATCGGGAGCGGCTGCAGCATCGTCGATGACTCAGTCTATGCCGAGGTCTTCGGGGTCCCGATGTCCGTGATGGGCCTGGTGGGCTATATGTTGATCCTCGGCTCAGCGCTCGCCGGCCTCCGCTTGCGGGGCCGAGCCCGAGAATGGGCTAAGGTGGCCGTCTACGGCTTCGCCCTCGTCGGCTTGCTCTATTCGGGCTATCTCACCTACCTAGAGCTGTTCGTGATCCGGGCCATCTGCACCTGGTGCGTCGTCTCGGCGGCCATCGTCACGGCCATCTTCGCCCTGGCCGCGGTCGAGCTGCAGAAGCCGGGCACGACAAGGTCCAGGCGATCCCTGGCACAAAAGGGACGGGAGCGAGAGAGCTAGATATGGGTCTAGAATACGAAGTGCACGCTGAGCAAGTCGTGCCGAATGTCTCGACCGCGCGGGCCAAGCTGGCGCAAGTCTACTTCGACTCCTCGCCTGACCAGAGCGACTACCTGATGAACCCGGCAGAACTTCTGCTCAGCGCGTTTGCGGCTTGCATGCTCAAGAACATCGAACGCTTCGCGAAGATTCTGCACTTTTCCTACGAACGGGTCTCCATCCGCGTCCACGGGGTGCGTGAGGACACGCCGCCGCGGATGAGCAAAATCTCCTATGAGCTCACGCTCTGGACTGATGAGTCGGATCAGCGTGTCGAGTTGCTCCGCCGCAACCTGCACAAGTACAGCACGGTCTTCAATACGCTCAAAGCCAGTTGTGAGGTGTCTGGCCGGATCAATGTAGAAACCTCGAAGCATATGATTCAAAGAGGAGAGCAGCATCAAGGAGGAGTGAATTCCTATGGCTGATCCCAAGCTCGCCAAGCCCTGGCATGGCCTCCCGCGCGAAAAGATCGACTGGTATCCCACGGTGAACGAGGATGCCTGTATTGGCTGTGGCACCTGCGTGACCGGCTGCGGGCGGCTAGTCTATCGTTTCGATTTTGCACGCAAGAAAGCCGTCGTGGCTGAGCCGCTCAACTGCTTGATTGGCTGCATCACCTGCGCCAACACCTGTCCCACGCACGCCATCAGCT
>JAPWVC010000078.1 GCA_028275195.1 Candidatus Acetothermia bacterium | reverse complement strand
AAAGATGGCTGAAATCAAGCGGCTGACGATCCCGGATCTCTACGCGATGCGCGAGCGGGGGGAGAAGATCACCTTCCTCACGGCCTACGACTACCCCATGGCCCTCCTGGAGGACCGGGCGGGGGTCGACCTGATCCTCGTGGGGGACTCGGTGGCCATGACGGTCCTGGGCTACGACACGACCCTCCCGATGACGATGGACGAGATGATCCTCTTCACCAAAGCCGTCCGGAGGGCAGCGAAACGGGCCTTCGTGATCGGCGACCTCCCCTACATGTCTTATCAGGCCTCGAACGAGGAGGCGATCCACAACGCCGGGAGGTTCATGGCCGAGTGCGGGACCGATGCGGTCAAGCTCGAGGGCGGGCGGAGGATGGCCGAGCGGGTCGAGGCGATCGTCCGGGCCGGAATACCGGTGATGGGCCATATCGGGCTCACCCCCCAGTCCTACACCCAGCTTGGGGGCTACCGCGCCCAGGGGCGGGACGCGGCCACCGCGAAGGCCCTGATCGACGACGCCCTGGCCTTGCAAGAGGCCGGGGCCTTCGCGATCCTGCTGGAGTGCATCCCGGCCAAGGTCGCCGAGATCATCTACGACAGGCTCGAGATCCTGGTCCTGAGCCTCGGCTCAGGACCAAAGGCCGATGGCCAGATGATGATCGTCCACGACATGCTCGGGCTGTTCGAGAAATTCACTCCGAAGTTCGTGAAGCGGTATGTGAACCTGAGCGAGCAGATCCTCGGGGCCTTCAAGAGCTTCGTCGAGGATGTGCGGGAAGGCCGGTTCCCCCAGCCTGAGCACTTGTATAGCATCCCCGAGGAGGAGCTCGAAAAGCTCCAACGGATGCTAAAGGCCCATGCTTAGGCCGCGGCTCATCTCCTCACGGAGGCTCTACAGCGGCCGCTTAGTCCGGCTAGATCTCCTCCAGGTTCGAGGGGTGGGCGACCGAATCCACGACCGGGAAGTCGTCCGCCATCCCGGGGCGGTGGCGATTGTCCCCCTCTTGGATGGGAAGGTCTTGCTAGTGCGGCAGTATCGCGCGCCTATCGATAAGGAGATCTGGGAGCTTCCCGCGGGGACGATCGAGCCGGGGGAGGAGCCGCTAGAGTGCGCCAAGCGCGAGCTGGAGGAGGAGACCGGCTACCGCGCCCGGGAGTGGCGAAAATTGGCGGAGTTCTACACCACCCCCGGGTTCTGCGACGAGCGGATGCTCCTCTTCCTCGCAAGAGGGCTCGAGCCCCGGCCTGGGGCTAGGCCCGCGGAGGAAGAATCGCTTGAGGTGCGGGCCTTCACCTTCGCTGAGGCGAAACAGATGCTCCTCCGGGGCGAGCTGGAGGACGCCAAGACAATCATCGGCCTAGTGATGGGGCTGGCCTTAGCCGCAGATAAGGGTCTCGACAAGCTTGTCTAACTCCATCGCTCGCGAGCCCTTCACCAGGATCAAGTTCCGGCCATCCCTGAGGCGGGCGAGGAGGGCCTCTTTAAGCTCGTCGTGACTCCGGGTGATCACGACCCTCTCCGCCCAGCCTCGCTCTTGGAGGGCCTTCCCCGTCTCGGCGGCCAGCCCGCCCAGGGTGAAGACTAGCTCGACGCCCGCCTGGGCGATCGGCTCCGCGAGCTGGCGATGGGCCTCGACCGCCCACTCCCCCAGCTCGAGCATGTCCCCCAGGACCAGGACCTTCCGATGAGCGGTCCCAAGCTTGGCCAGGGCGAGCAATGCCTCCCTGACCGCCGTGGGATTGGCATTGTAGGAGTCATCGAGGATCAGCCCAAGCCCGGAGCGGCGGAGCTCCATCCGGTGGGGGATGGGCCGGAAGGCCACTACGGCCCTTTGGACATCTTCGAGAGAAGCTCCCAGTTCCAGGGCCGCTCCCGCCGCGGCCAGGATGTTGTAGGCATTGAACCGCCCGAGGAGCCGGCTCTCGATGGCGAAGTTCCCCCGAGGCGAGCTAATGGTAAACCGGAGGCCCTCCAGGCTCGTCTCGTCGAGCTGGGAGCCCTTGTAATCCGCCTCGGCCTCGAGCCCGAACCCGACCACCCGCCCGAACTGCCCTCGGCGCTGGCGCAGATGGGGGGAGTCGAGGTTCAAGATCGCCAGGCCATCTTGAGGGAGGCGAGCGATCAGCTCCCACTTGTTCTGTGCCAGCTCCTCAAGGTCGCGGAAGAAGCCGAGATGGGCCTCCCCGATGCTCGTGATGATCCCGACAGTCGGCTCGAGGATCTCGGCCAATTCCGCGATATCTCCCGGCCGCTGGAGCCCCAGCTCGAAGATCCCGACCTCTGTGTCTTGGGGCATCGCGAGGATCGCGAGCGGGAGGCCGTATTCCGTATTGTAATTCCCCGGGGAGCGGTAGGCCCGGAACCGCTCGGCCAAGATCACATAGAGCAGCTCCTTTGTCGTCGTCTTCCCCGAGGAGCCAGTCACCGCCACGATCGGGATCCGGAAGGTGCGGCGATAGGCCCGCGCCAGGGCCTGCAAGGCTGCCTTAGTATCCTCGACCTCGATGAGGTTGAAGGCACCCGGGGCCTCGACCGCGCGGGAGACGATCGCCCCGCTCGCGCCTCTCCGGAAGGCCTCTTCCAAGAAGAGGTGGCCATCGGTCCGCTCCCCCTTGAGGGCGATGAAGACCTCGCCGGGCTTGATCTTCCGGGAGTCGATGGAAAAGCCAGTGATCTCTACCTGGCGATAATTATGGAGGCTTCCCTCCGTAACCTGTGCGATCCAGTCAAGCTCTAACCCCCTTGAGTTTAGGCACCTCAATGGACCAACTCCACGATCCTTCGGGCCCCTTCCTCCATCGTCGCTACGGGTGCGATCCCCTGCTCGAGGAGGATCGCCCGTCCCTCCTCCTCGTTCGTCCCGGTGAGCCGGACCACGAGGGGGAGCTTGGCCTGGGCTTGGAGCTTCTTCCAGGCCTCCACGAGCCCGCGGGCAACCTCGTCGCAGCGGGTGATCCCCCCAAAGATGTTGAGGAAGATCCCCTTGACCTGAGGGTCAGAGAGCACGATCTCCAGCGCCTTCTCGATCTGTGAGGCTCGGGCGCCACCGCCGATATCGAGGAAGTTCGCCGGCCTGCCCCCCAAGGCCGCCACGAGGTCGAGAGTCGCCATCACCAGTCCCGCGCCGTTCCCGATGATCCCGATATTCCCGTCCAGCTTCACATAGTTCAGCCCGGCCTCGCGGGCCGCCCGCTCTTGGGGGCTCTCGGAGTCAGCATCCCTCCAAGAGGCGAGCTCCCCCAGCCGCGGGAGAGCATCATCGTCGATGATGAATTTGGCATCGAGGGCCACGAAGCTCCCTGCCGGGGTAAGGGCCAGAGGGTTGATCTCCACCAGGCTTGCCTGGTATTGAGTGAAGGCCTGGTAGAGCTTAGAAAAGATCGAGGCGAGCTCGCCCTGGAGGCCCCTGTCGATCCCCGCCTTGAGGAGGAGATTCCTGATCTGATAAGGGTGGGGCCCCTCCAGGGGGTGGATATGGAACCGGAAGATCGCCCCCGGGTCAATCCTTGCCACCTCCTCGATCTCCATCCCCCCTGAAGGGGAGAAGATCATCACTGGCAGCCGCTTGGCCCGGTCGAGCGTGATCCCCAAGTAATACTCCCGGGCGATCTCCTCGGCCTTCGCGACTAAGACCCTCTTCACGGGCTCGCCCTTGATGTTCATCCCCAAGATCGCCAAGGCGTAGGCCCGCGCCTCCTCAGGAGTGGAGGCCAGCCTCACTCCCCCTGCCTTCCCTCGCCCCCCGACGAGGACCTGGGCCTTGACCACCACTGGGCAACCCAAGGCTCGGGCGGCCTCTTCGGCCTCCTCGGGGCTTGTGACCACTCGCCCCTCGTTAATGGGGATCCCGACCCGCTTGAAGAGCTCCTTCCCCTGATACTCGTGGAGCTTCACGCCTCACTCCTTCTTCACCGGCTCGATCTCCTTGATCCCCTCGATCTTCTTCTCCTCCTCTTCCTTCTTGGCCTCGAGTTCCACCTCGCGGCGGAGCTTCTGGGCCTCATCCCGGAAGGCACGGACGCCCTTCCCTAGGGAGCGGGCGATCTCCGGGACCTTGTTCGCCCCGAAGATGAGGAGCACGATCGCCAGGATCAGTATGAGCTCCGGGAGCCCGATGTTCCCGAACATCTCCGGTCCCCTCCTTTCCTCAAGCCAAGCTCGGGCTTAGCATATCAAAAAACCGGCCGCCCTTCACTCTAGCACCACTGCCCGAGGGGGTCAAGGCCCCCTCCCCTCTACTGCAAGAGCGGCCTCACCTCCGGAGGTTCCACTCCGGGCTCTTGTACTTCCTCTCCAGCTCTGCCGCCAGCTCTAGCTCCTCCGGGGTAGGAGGAGCCTCTTCCAACTCGATCCCGAACCGGGCGCTGAACCCAGCGCAGATGGCTGCCTCGAGCTCCTCCAGCTCGAGGGGTCTGAACTCGCGGAGCCCTGCGGCTCTCTGCCGGAGGAGCGCAATGAGGGCCTCTCGGGGGGAGCCTCGGGGCCCAGCTTGGCTGAAGACCGCTGCGAGCCGGTCTAGGTCCAGCTCGAGCGGGAGCGAGCCCTGCTCGAGCAAGGCCAGCCGGTCCCGCACCTGGGCCATCCCTGCCACCTTCTTCCCCGCGATGGTCAGCTCATGGTAAGAGGGGGCCTCGAAGCAGGCCTCCGAGGAAGCGGGAAGGGAGCCCGGCCGGGCATTCACCTCCGCGGGCAGGCCGAGCCGCCTCAGCCCGAGGGCCACTGCCTCCGCGATCAGCCGGTGGGACTCCCGGACGCCCCCGAGTCCCGCCACGGGGTGGACGAGGCTGTAGGTCAGCTCGCGCTCATGGGGGAGGTGGAGGATGGCTCTCCCTCCGGTCGGGCGGCGGATGAACTCGAGCCCGAGCCGGGCGCAGGCCCCAAGATCGAAGGCGCTCGCCCGCTGGGCATACCCGATCGAGACCGCCGGCCTCTCCCAGCGGTAGAGCCTTAGGGTCGGCCGCCCGAGCTTAGGGAATGCATGCCAGAGCGCCTCATCGAGGGCCATATTCCAGGCCGGGGCGCCCGGGCCGGATCTGATCAGCCTCCAAGTCGGCCTCATCGTCCAATCTGAGCATACGGCCTCCGGCCCGCACCCTCAATCAACTAGGTGGGTCAACGGTAACCTCACCACGGAGCGGAGATGACATAAGATGAGCGGCCTACCGTAGCCGGGGTTACTGAAGCAAGTGCTTTACCGCCCTAGAATCCGGGCGATGACCGCGGAATTGAAGAGGAGGCTCCAGCTCCTCCAGCGCCAGCTCGGGCCAGCCCGCCGCCGGCACCGGACCCGGGCGAGGGCGCGGCTCTCAGTAGTTCGTCCGCTGATCGAGCAGCCCGCGCCGGCGGGCCCTTTGCTCCGCCCATTGGAAGAAGAGGTGGGAGAGGGCCGCCAGCCCGAGGGTCGTCCCCAGTAGCACGAGCAAGAGCGCCCCGTCGGAGAGCCTCCCTAGGGTCTGGCTCACGCCCCTGATCTCTTCCCCTAAGGCCGCCCGGCGCATCGCCTCGATCCAGTAAGTAGGTGGTAGCACCAGCCCGATGGCCCGGGCCCAGCGGGGGAGGACATCCAAAGGGAAGACCACCCCGCACAGAAGATAGAAGGCCCCGGCTATTGCTTCGCTGATCCCCCCGGAGTGGCGGGCGGTGATCAGGCAGACCCCGGCGAGGATGATCCCGAAGGCCACGATCCCGCCCAGGCCGAGGCTCAGCCCCGCGAAGAGGTAAGGATAGTCGATGCTGGTGATGCGAAGCGGCACCCCAAGGAGGAGGGCCCCGAAGGCCAGGGTAATGGCCACAGAGATCGCGGAGATGAAGAGCTTGGCCATCCCCCGGCCTAGGAGGTAGATGTAGATCCGGACCGGCGAGAGATAGATGTATTTCAGCATCTCATAATGCTCGCGGTCGTCGTGGATCACCCAACTGATCCCGAAGAGGACATTCCCCACGAAGATGTAGAAGGCGTTCCCCACATAGATGTAGGCGAATAGCTCTGTCCCCGTCCTCCCGCGGGTGATCACCAGATACATGAAGACGAGGATCAAGGAGGCCGCAACCGGCTTGATGACCGAGTAGATGGCGAAGAGAAGGGGGTCGGTCCAGTTGGACTCGATCTGCCAGCCGAGCCTCGTGGCCGTCCGGAAGGCCATGAAGCGGC
>JAPWVC010000070.1 GCA_028275195.1 Candidatus Acetothermia bacterium | reverse complement strand
CTTAAGGTCAGCCGCCCCTCCCTCTTCCCCAGCTCCTCCATGAAGCGGAGGGCCCGCCTCGCAAAATAGATGAAGACGCCGCTCAAGAGGGCCAGGAGGCCGAGCTCCCACTCCGGCTTGAGGAAGCCCCAGCCCTCCCCGCCGAAGCAAAGCTGCCTGATCCCATCCAATCCCAGGGTGAGGGGGATGAGCGAGGCCGCCGCGGCTACCCAGAAGCCCAATCCTCGGACGGGGAAATAGAGCCCGGAGAGCAGATAAACAGGCTCTTGCAATAGGTTCGAGAGGTGCCAGGCCTCCCGGCCGTAGAGCATGAAGAGCGAGGCGAAGAGCATCCCCATCCCGTAGAGCGCGGCCATAGCCAAGAAGAAGATCAGGGCCAGCATTAGGGGCTGCTGGACCGTGAACTGGACGCGGAAGATCAGGCTCCCCAGGATCAGGACCGCACCGGCCCGGACGGTGGTCATGAACATCCCTCCGATGGCCATCCCCAGAAGGATGGCCATCGGTGAGGCCGGGGCAATCAAAAATAGTTCGAGCTGCCCTTGCTCCTTCTCCCAGTAGAACTGGCTGGCCATGTTCCAGAGCACATTGAGCCAGTAGGCGGTCATCGCCCCCCCGAGGATCACGAACCCAGTGAACTCCGGTGGGGCCTTCATCGCCTTGTAGATGAAGACATAGGCCGAGGTCCCCAGAAGCGGCAAGAAGGTGTCGAAGAAGAGCCAGGAGAGCTCACGGTTGGCCCCCACGACCCGGACATAGGCCCTCGCCCAGATGGCCCTCAAGTTTGTAATGAGGATTTGTGCGTTCATCTTTCGGCAGTATCGACCTCGAGCGACCGGCCGACCAGCTCGATGAAGACATCCTCCAAGGTCGGCTCGGTCTTCTTGAGGTAGAGGACCCTCGAGCCATGGTTGGTGATCTCGCCCAAGAGTCGGGAGAGCACATCCTCGCGCTCGAGGATAAACCGGAGCTCGGTGAACCCGTCCCGCGGGGTGGCCACGAGCTGCTTCACTCCCGCTAATCCTCTCAATCCATCCCAGGAGGCGAGCCCCTCGACCTCCAGGTGGAAGACGGAGTCCTTCTTGACCCGCCGCTTGAGGTTCTCCGGGGTATCGCAGGCCAGGATCTTCCCCCGGTCGATGATCGCCACCCGATCGCAGAGCTCCTCCGCCTCGGTCATGTAGTGGGTCGTCAGGAGGACGGTCCTCCCCGGGCGGTCCTTGACCCAGCTCTTGATGAAGTTCCGGACATCTCGGGCCGCGCCCACATCCAAGCCCAGGGTCGGCTCATCCAAGAAGACGATCTTCGGGTCGGAGACGAACCCCCGGGCGAAGTTCATCTTCTGGCGCATCCCCGTGGAGAGCCTATTGATCTTAGTGTTGGCCTCCTCTTCTAGGCCTACGACCCGGAGGAGTTCTTCGATCCGCTGACGGGCCACCCGCCCGGGGACCCCATAGAACTGGGAGAACATCCACAGCGTCTCCCTCACAGTGAGGATCCCATAGCCGGAGTGCTCCCCTCCCGAGACCATGTTGATCCGGCGGCGGACGGAGAAGGGGTCTTTCACCACATCGATCCCGTCGACGAAGGCCTGGCCGCTCGTCGGCAGGAGCAAGGTAGCCAAGATCTTGATCAAGGTCGTCTTCCCCGCCCCGTTTGGGCCGAGGACCCCGAATAGCTCGCCCTCCTCGATCTCCAGGTCGACGCTATCGAGGGCCACGACCGTCCGCCAGGTCCGGCGGGCCTGCTTCTTGCGAAAGAGCCGCTTGAGCTGGATGACCTCGATCGCAGGGTGCATGATTGGCTCGGCCTCCTCACGGGATTCTACCATAAGCTGGCGAGGCCCTCCACGGCCAAGGCCCTTAGCCAGTCTAGCTATTCTTCCTTGCTCAGCCGCGCCAATGCGGCCGCAAGATGAAGGTCAAATGGAGTGGTGATCTTGATGTTCTGCTCCTCTCCGGGGACGAGCTTGGCCCGGACTCCCGAGATCGCGGCCACCGCCCCGGCGTCGTCCGTGAAATATCTCCCTTGAGCGGTGGCCTCCTCCAGGGAACGGCGCAATAGTTGATAAGAGAAGCATTGAGGGGTCTGGACCTGGAAGAGCCTTCCACGGTCAAGCTCGAGCTCGGCGAACCCCACTTCGTCGAAGCCCCGGACTGTCTCTTTCACTGGGACTGCGGGGACTGCCGCGCCCCACCTGGAGGCAGCCTCGATGAGCCTCTCCAAGAGCTCTTCAGAGAAGAATGGCCTCGCCCCGTCGTGGACCAGGACCAGCTCGAGCCCCTCGGATAGAGCGCGCACACCGGCGAGGGCCGAGTCCTGCCGCTCTTGTCCCCCGAGGGCGACCCGAACTTCTCTGCCGAGGGGATAGCGGGCGAGCACCTCCCGTTCGAGTCGCTCCTCTTCCCCTGCGCGGATCACCACCACCAATTCCTCCACTAGCGGTGAGCGGGCCAATCGCTCCAAGGAGTGCAAGAGGAGTGGCTTCCCATCGAGCGGGAGGAAGGGCTTGCTCTGGCCCATCCTCCTGCTCTCCCCAGCGGCGAGGACCACGGCCCCGACCCTGGCCCTCATCTGCGGAGGTATTCCCCCTTGGGGCGGACGAAGAGCATCTTCCCCGCCTCGGTCTGGAGGCTGGAGCTGACGATCACCTGGATCTTCTTCCCGATGAACCTCCGGCCGTTCTCTACCACCACCATCGTCCCGTCATCGAGGTAGCCGACCCCTTGGCCGATCTCTTCCCCGCGGTCTAGGACCTCGACCTCCAGCTCCTCACCGGGGAGGAAGCGCGGCTTGACGGCGTTGGCCAGCTCGTTGATGTTCAAGACTTTAATCCCTTCGACCTTGGCCACCTTGTTCAGGTTGTAGTCGGTAGTGATGATCTTGGCCCCGAGCTCCTTCGCCAGTTGAATCAGCTCCCGATCGGCGTCGACGGGGTGGGGCGAGGCCCGCTCGAGGGTCTCGATCTCGACCTCTGAGTTCCGGGTCAGCTCACCGAGGATGTCCAGTCCGCGCCGGCCCTTCCTCCTCCGGAGGTTATCCGAGGAGTCGGCGATGCTGTGGAGTTCGTCGAGGATGAACTGGGGGACGATGATCTTCCCCTCGATGAAGCCGCTCTTGACGATATCCCCGATCCGACCGTCAATGATCACTGAGGTATCGAGGAGCTTCGGTGGGGCGGAGCCCCGCTCGATCGTCCCCCCCTGGAGGAGGCGGAGGATCGGGGCAGGGCGGAGGTAGCCGACCCGGAAGCCAAGGAGGACAAAGAAGAGGAGGACCAGCCCCTCCACCAGGCCCTTGGCCGGACCGGCAGGGAGGAGGAGTTCCAGGATCAGGTAGAGGATCAACCCTAAGAGGCTCCCGACTAGGGCCAGGATCGCCCCGGCGATCAAACTCCTTCCCCCGCCATGGGCCAGCCGGCGCTCGATCGCCGCGGCGAGCCCCTCGATCAGTCCGGCGATGGCCAGTCCCCCGGCCCCGCCGAGGATCAGGCTCATCTCCCAGCCCTCTAGGCCGAAGAGGGGCGGGGCGAGCCTGACCGTCCAGGAGACGAGCGCGCCCACGCCGGAAAGGACGAGATAGAACGAGGCCTTCAGCATCGATCTCCCTCCCATCGTCCCAAGCCAGCTTCGCCGCCATTAGCATACCAGATGGTTGACACCTTTACAATCGCTCCGCTAACCTGGGGGCGATGGCGGCGAAGGCAAAGGAGTGGACCGTCCGGGAGGTCTTGGATTGGACCGGGGCCTATCTCCGGAGGGGCGGGGTCGAGCGGGCGAGCTTCGAGGCCGCAGAGCTCCTCGCTCATGCCCTGGGGGAGGAGCGGCTGGCCCTCTACCTCGAGCCCGAGCGGGTCCTGACACCGGAAGAGCGGGCAAGGTTCCGCGAGCTGGTCAAGCGCCGCCGGGCCGGCGTCCCCTTGCAATACCTCCTCGGCCAGGCGGAGTTCATGGACCTACGCCTGCGGGTCGACGAGCGAGTCCTCATCCCCCGGCCGGAGACGGAGGAGCTGGTCGAGCTGATCCTCAAGGAGCTCGACCCCCAGCGAGAGTGGGAGATCCTAGAGCTTGGGACCGGCTCGGGGGCGATCGCGCTCGCCCTGGCCCAAGCCCTCCCCAAGGGCCGAGTCCTAGCGACCGATATCTCCCCTCAGGCCTTGGCCCTGGCGAAAGAGAACGCCTTGAGGAATGGGCTTGAGGGGCGGGTCAGCTTCATCGAATCCGATTGGTTCGAGGGGGTCGTGGGCGAATTTGACCTGGTCGTGGCCAATCCGCCATATGTTAGCCGAGAGGAGGCGCGCAGCCTTCCCAAAGAGGTGCGAGAGCATGAGCCGCGGCTCGCTTGGGATGGGGGTGAGGAGGGCCTGGCGGCCATCCGGGAGATCATCGTGGCCGCTCCGGAGCACCTTCGGCCCGGGGGGCGACTCTACCTGGAGATCGGGGCCACCCAGGGCGGGCGGGTCGAGGCCCTCGCCCTGGCCACGCGGGCTTACGGGGAGGTCAAGGTCCTGCCAGACCTCAGCGGGCGAGCGCGGTTCCTGAGGGCGATCCGAAGATGATCATGATCGAGGTCTCGGAGCTGAGCTTCTACACCGCTGAGGGGCGGGCGATCTTCGATGGCCTCCATCTCAAGGTGGAGATGGGGGAATGGGTGATCCTCCTCGGCCCGCGCGGGGCGGGGAAGACCACCCTCCTCAAGCTCCTCTGGGGCGAGCTCAAGCCCCACCGTGGCCAGATCCTCGTGGATGAGCGGAATGTCACCCGCTTGAGCCCGGCTAAGCTCCTCCAGCTCCGGCGGGAGCTGGGGATCATCCCGGAGGAGCCGCTAGTCCTCAGCCAGGAGACGGTCTTCGCCAGCTTGACCTTTAAGCTCCGGGCCCTCGGGCTGGCCCCGAGCGAGGCGGCCAAGAAGGCCGGGGAGACCCTCGAGCTCCTCGAGCTTGCCCACCTCGCCAGCCGTGCGCCCCAAGAGCTCAAGCCAGTGGAGCAAGCCCTGACCCAGATCGCCCTGGCCGTCTGCCATGACCCGATCCTCCTCTTGGCCGATGAGCCCTGCCGCGGGCTGGAAGGGGAAGAGGCGCGAGCGGTCCTGAAGGCCCTAGACCGGCTCCACCAGCGGAAGCGGCTGACGATCCTCCTTACCGCCGAGGATGGCGAGTGGATCGCGGGCTCGGGGTTCGGGACGCGGACCGTCCTCTTGAGGGATGGCCGCTTGGAGGGGGTAAAATGAGGCTCTTAGGCGAAGTCCTCCGCCTCCTCCGGAGGAGGGGTAAGGGCCCGCTCCTCCTCTCTTGGGGGCTCTTGCTCCTCTTCCTCGGGCTGCTCGACTTCTTCATGCTCACCTCGAGCGGCCTGGGCGGGGAGGAGGGGGTAGAACTGGTGGCCCTCCTCGAGCCTGGGCTCCTCCCTAGCCAGGTCGATCGGCTCTATTTAGAGATCCGGGAGTGGGAAGAGGTAGCGCGAGTCGAGTTCATCTTCGCTGAGGAGGTCAAGTCCGGGCTCAGGAAGGTGAAGCTCCCGGTGAAGGAGCTCCGGGGCGACCTCTTCCAGCTCTGGCTCCACAAGCCCGGAGAGGTCGAGGCCGTCCAGGAGAGGCTGAAGGGGCTGGCCGGGATCGCCTCGGTCTTCGCCCATGGCCAGCGGCCACTCACGGCCATCTTCCAAGGGACGCCGGGGGCGAGGTGGGGGCTGCTCGCGGTCTTGATCGGCTTCGGCCTCTTCGTCTTGGTCTATCTTCGGGCGACCTTCCGCTCCTTGATCCAGGGCTGGGGCGGGGAGCTCCGGCTCCTCCACCTCTCCGGGGTAGCCCGGCAGACGATGGGCCGGCCGTTCCTCCTCCTCGCCATGCTCCTCGGGCTCTCAGCCGGGCTGGTCCTGGCAGGGGGGCTCTACTTCCTCCACCGCTGGGGGCTCGAGCATCCAGAAGCGCTCTACCGCTCCCTTCCCGCGCTGCTCGAGCCGGGGACGGCCCTAGCCGCAGCGCTCTTGGCCCTGGTTGGGGGGCTCCTGCTCGCCCTTTTAGGCGGGGCTTGGAGCCTCTTGGTCCTCCGGCGGATCGCCCCTTAAAAGGAGAATCTCAGCCCGAAGCTGTAAGAGAAGCCCTCGGGGGTGAGGTGGCTCTCGCTCTGGAGGCCGAACTCCGCGGTGGAGTAACTCGAAAGGAGGTCGACCTCCAGGTGGTCGGGGAAGAAGCGGAGATTGAGGTCGCCCTGGGCGATCGCTGCTCGCTTCTGCTCAGGGGTGTAGAGGACTCCCTGGCGGAAGCCAACCGAGATGAGGGTATAACCCCCCTCCGCACCCTGGGGGAATTGGCGGAGGAGGCGGAGGGCAAAGCTCCCCAGTTCGGCGTTGAGGAGGAGCCCCGGGGCGAGCCGCGAGTCCCCCAGAGGGGTCGTGAACCCTTCAGAGAGGGTCAGTGTCTTGGAGAACCGCCGCCGGATCTCCATGTATAAGCTGGAGTTGGGGAAGTAGCCCGGTTTCCGGCTCGAGGTGGTCGTCAAGGACCACTCTGGGAAGTAAGGCTCCCTTGTCCTTCCCGCCCAGGGCTGGACGGCCAGCTCGCCCCAATCGAGCTGGAGGTGCCCGCGGAGGCCGATGTTCCCCACGGCATACTCTCCTTTAAGGAAGAACATCGCCCCGGAGGTGGAGAAGGCCAGGTCGGTAAGGACTGAGAGGAGGGCTAGGCCCGAGAGCTCGAGCCGCTCCCCGAAGAGCCCGGCGGTCAGCCCCCGGCCAGGATGGACCATCAGATAAGGCCGGAGCTCCAGCCCGAACTTCCTGATCGGCTCGAGTGGGAGGAGGAAGCCGAGCCCGATCCCCTTAAAACC
>JAPWVC010000129.1 GCA_028275195.1 Candidatus Acetothermia bacterium | reverse complement strand
AGGACCGGGGAGGTCTCGCTCAGGCCGTAGCCTTCGATCACCCCCAGTCCGAGCCGCCGGAAGCCCCTAATGACCCGCGGATTGAGCGGCGCACCCCCGGAGACGAAGAAACGGAAGGCCTCGCCCGTGAGGTTCTTCCGGAGCACTCGGCCCGCCAGCCTGGGGAAGAACCACCAGATCAACCTGGCCTTCAGCCCGCCACGGGTCAGTCGCTCCTCGATCTTCTCGAACATCGCATGGTAGAGCTTCGGCACGCCGATGAGGACCGTCACATGGTTTTGGAGCATCAACTGGGGGATGCTCTTGTAGATCACGGTCGCGCCCACGCAGAGAGGGGCGAGGATCGAGGTGGTGAACCCGAAGATGTGGTGCCAGGGGATGATCGAGAGGACCACATCATTCGAGCTCACATCGAGCCTCTCCAGGAAGGACCGGACATTCGAGGTGAGGTTGGAGTGAGAGAGCATCACCCCCTTGGCATTCCCCGTCGTCCCCGAGGTATAGATGATCACGGCCAGGTCCCCAGGCCGGACGGGGACGGCCGGGGCGGGAGCCTGCCCCTCGAGGGCTCGCCACAGCTCTGCCCCCATGGGGATGGGGTGCTTGACCTTGATCTTCGCCTTGGAGAGCGCGGCCAGCCGCTCCTTCGGGGCCACGAGGACGAGAGCCTCGGCCTCGATGAGGACCCGCTCGACCTCTGGAGGGGTGAGCTCGGTGTCGATCGGGACGACGGTCGCACCCCGCCCGAGCGCGCCCCAGAGGGCTACTTGCCACTCCAGGCAGGGCTTGGCGAGGATCGCCACCCGGTCGCCCTGCGCGACTCCCATCTCCGCCAAGGCCCCTGAGAACCGCCCGGCGAGCTCCCCTAGCTCGCCATAACTCATCTCGCGATAGGTCTGGCTCCCTGGCTCTGCCAGCTTCAGTGCGACCAGCTTGCGATACCGTTCGGTAGCCAGGGCGAAGAGCTCATTGAGCGTAGAGAATCCCTTCATCGCGGGATCGTTCCCAGCATCCCGTCGCTTCGCGGTCCTCATCTCTCGGCTCCTTCCTCGTGAGTCGCGCCCTGGTAGAGGTAGCGCTTGATGTCCAGCGTCGAGGTCTTCTCGAAGGGCTGATCGACGAGGATGAGGTCCTCCTTGGTCCGGATCCGCTTGTAGTGGGCCAAGCCCGCGCAGACCCGCTTGACCTCTTCCCAGATCCGCTCGAGGGCCACTTGCCTATCTTGGGTTCCCAGCCGCCCCCAGTTGGGGTAGATGTAGGCCTGGACGACCTCTCTCCCCTGGCGGTAGCCCCGCTTCACCAAGACCTCCTCGATGTAGGGGATATGGGAGAGCTCCCATTCCAGCTCTTCAGGATAGACATTCTTCCCGCTCTCCAGGACGATCACATTCTTCCGTCGGCCCTTGATGTAGATATAGCCGTCCTGATCGATCAGCCCCAGGTCTCCGGTGTGGAGCCAGCCCTCATGGTCAAGGACCTCGGCCGTCCGAGCTGGATTCTTGTAGTAGCCTTTCATCACATTCGGGCCGCGGACGAGGATCTCGCCCACCCCTTCCTCGTTTTGGTCGAGGAGCTTCACCTCCATCCCGGGGAGGATCGGGCCGACGGTCCCGACCTTCTCATCGAAGGGGAAGCTGAAGGCCACCACCGGCGCGGCCTCGGTGAGGCCGTAGCCCTCGATGATCCCGATCCCTAGCCTCCGGAAGTCCCGTGCGACCTCGGGCATCAGGGGCGCGCTCCCGGAGACGAAGAACCGCAGGCGAGGCGAAGCTAGGGCCCGCTTCACCCGCCTCCCGGCCAGCCTCGGGGCGAAGCGGAAGGCCAGCCGCCCCAAGAGGCTCCCCTCGAGCCCCTCCCGGACATGGTCATACATCAGGTGGTAGAGCTTGGGGACGCCGAGGAGGACCGTCGTGCCCGTCTCCTTCATGATCCGTGGGAGCTCGCGGTAATTGTCGGTGTAGGCCGCCGTCGCCCCGGTCCAGAAGGGGACGAGAAGCCCGACGGTCAGGCCGTAGCTGTGATACCAAGGGGCGACGGAGAGGAAGACATCCTCCGGGCCGACCGGCATCCGCTCGAGGCAGGCGGAGATGTCAGCACTGAAGTTCCGGTGGGTCAGCATCACACCTTTAGCATCGCCGGTCGTCCCCGAAGTGAAGGCGATCACCGCTAGATCCTCCGGCCCGACCTCGACCCGCGCCTCTTCTCCCTCTTGGAGGAGCTCCTCGAGGTAGAGGACCTTCTGGTTCGGGCTTGCGCCGGGATCGAAGCTGATCAATTGGACCGGCGCGCCGGCCCCGAGCGAGACCCCCCGGACCGCGCGGAGGCACTCTCGCGAGGCAAAGACAGCCCGGACCTCGGCCTGGGAGAGGATCCGTTCGGCCTCCCTGGCCCGGAGCTGGGCGTCGAGCGGGACCACGACCGCCCCGGCCTTGAGGAGCCCTAAAAGCGCGACGGCCCAATCGATCCGGGGCGGGGAGAAGAGGGCCACCCGCTCGCCCCTGGCAGCGAGCCCGCTACGGAGGAGGGCCCCGGCAAGCCGGCTCGAGCGCCGGTCTAGCTCGAGGTAGGAGATCTCCTCATACCCCCCATCGCGGGGGATCTTGATCGCTGTCCGCTCGGGGTAGCGAGCGGCCGTCTCCTCGAAGAACTGGGGGATCGTCCGCATTAACTTTTCCATCGGCCTCACCTGCCTTCCTTCCCTAGCCTTTAGCTTTGCGGCCCCTGGCCGTTAGCCGGCGCCAGGGGCCGAGGATCGAGATTATAGCCTGCTCCAATGGGGATGGGGATTTCAGCCAGGCTCAAGGCCCTCCCTCCCAATCGAAGGGGAGC
>JAPWVC010000102.1 GCA_028275195.1 Candidatus Acetothermia bacterium | reverse complement strand
CAACCAGAAGCTGGGGTTCGCCCGCCGCCCGGCCTGGATCACCCTGGAGAAGGCGAGACAATAGCAGATGGCCCGCTCTTGCCTAGTTAAGGTCGATCGCTTCAGGAGCCTGGATTTCGGCCCGGGCCACCCCCTGAAGGTCTACCGGCTCGGGCTGACCTTCGCCCTTATGGAGGCTTATGGCCTGACTTCACTTGCTCAGGTCTATCTAGTGGAGCCGCGGGAGGCGACGGAGGAGGAGGCCCTCACCTTCCATAACAAGGGCTATTTGGAGGTCCTCCAGCTCTGCGAAAGCGGCCTCTGGACCCCTAACCTCTTCGAGCATGGCCTCGGGACCGGGGATAACCCCGTCTTCCCCGGGGTCTACCGCTGGGCGATGCTGGCCGCGGGGACCTCACTCGTGGCTGCTGAAGAGCTGTTAGTGGGCCGGGCGCGGCTGGCCTTCAACATCGCCGGCGGGCTCCACCATGCCCTTCCTGCCCGGGCCTCCGGCTTCTGCCACATCAACGATGTCGTCTTGGCGATCAATAAGCTCTTGCAGCAGTTCTCCCGGATCGCCTATGTGGACATCGACGCCCACCATGGCGATGGGGTCCAGTTCGCCTTCTATTCGACCGATCGAGTCCTGACGATCTCGACCCACGAGAGCGGGTATTACCTCTTCCCCGGGACGGGCTTTGTGGACGAGATCGGCGAGGGCCAAGGGAAGGGGTATGCGGTGAACATCCCCTTCCTCCCCGGGGCGCGGGACGATGCCCTCTTCAAGGCCTTGGAAGAGATAATTTCGCCATTGCTCGAGGCCTATCGGCCAGAAGTGCTGGTGACCCAGCTCGGGGCCGATGGCCTCCATGGCGACCCGCTCACCTCGCTCTCGTTTACTACCAATGGCTTCCTCAGGGCGATCGAGCTCTTCAAGGGCCTAGGGGTCCCCTGGCTGGCCCTCGGCGGCGGGGGATACAACATCGCGAATGTCGTCCGGGCCTGGACGCTCGCCTGGGCAAAGATGAACGATATCGAGATCCCCGATGAGGTCCCTGCCTCCTGGCAAGAGCTCGCCTCCGATTACGATGTTTACTTAGAGAGGCTCCGGGATGAGCCCGAAAGGCTCGCCTCGCCGCCGGATGTCCTGGACGACCTAGAGCGGACGATCCAGAGGCTCAAGGAGACGGTCTTCCCCATCCATGGGCTGAAGTAGCTACTCGTATCTCAAGGCCTCGACCGGCTTGAGCTTGGCGGCGCTCCTTGCGGGCAAGAGCCCTGAGAGGGCCCCGATCACGAAAGAGAAGGCCAGGGCCCCGAAGACCAGCCAAGCCGAGAACCCGAACTCCAGGACATTGGTCTGGATGAAGCGCTTCGTGATCACCACGGCCAGGATGTCCATCCCCAGGCCGAGGGCTGTCCCGATCGCCCCGCCGACCAGCCCCATCAGGCCGGACTCGATGAGGAAGAGCCACATCACCTGGCTGTCTTTAGCCCCCACGGCCTTCATCACCCCGATCTCCCTCGTCCGCTCTAAGACGGCGGTATACATGGTGTTCATCACCCCGATCCCGCCGACCAGGAGCGAGATTCCCGCGATCCCGCCGAGGAAGGCCTGTAAGATCCCGATCGCTTGACCAATCAACTGCTGGAGCTGCTTCATGGTCTGGACCGAGAAGTCCTCCTTCCCCCGGGCCTCCTTCAAGCGGGCCTTCAGTCGCTCAGCCACCCCCTCAGCATCATAGCCTTGGCCGACTTTCACCCAGACCATCGAGACCTTCCCCCGATCCCCCAGGATCTCCCAGAGGGTCTCGAGCGGGATGAAGATGGCGCTATTGTTATCCCCCATACCGCTCTCCGCGAGCAGGCCGACGACCTCGAAGGGCTGCCCCTCGATCTCCAGCTCCCTGCCGACCTCGACTCCCAGGTCTTTGGGGACATTCTGGCCGAGGATGGCCGCGTAGTGATCGGCGTCGGTGAAGAATCGCCCTTCCTGGAGCTTGAACTGGCTGAAGACCCGCGCGATCCCGGGGGAGAGGCCGATGACCGGGAGGAAGCCCTCGACTTGACTTGGAGGTTCGCCTCCCTTTACATAAGCGCTCTTATAGAGCATTGCCCCCACGGCCTCGACGCCCTCCACTCCAGCGATCAGGCCCGTATCGATCTCGAAGGTCGCGGAGAAGGCCCCGCGGAAGCCGCCCCGGAGGCTGCCGGGGTAGATGGTGACCAAGTTGTAACCGAACTCCTCGAACTGCTTGTTCACCGCCCGTTGCATCGACTGGCCGAGCGAGACCAGGGCCACGACCGCGGTGATCCCGATGAGGATCCCGATGATCGTGAGCCAGCTCCGCTTCTGGCGGTGACGCATGCTCCGGAGGGCCAAGCTGAGATAGTCCTTGATCATCTCGCCTCCTTCACCGCCGCGACGAGCTGGCCGTCGCGGAGCTGGACCCGCCACTTGGCATAGGCCGCCGCCTCAGGGTCATGGGTCACCAGCACGACCGTCCGGCCCTCCTCATTGAGGCTCCTGAGCGTCTCCAGGATGCTCCTCCCCGTCGCGGAGTCGAGGTTCCCTGTCGGCTCGTCGCAGAGGACGAGCTTAGGGTCGTTGGCCAAAGCCCTTGCGATCGCCACTCGCTGCTGCTCGCCCCCGGAGAGCTCGTTCGGGCGATGGTTCAAGCGGTCGGCCAGCCCGAGCCGCTCCAGGAGCTCCGCGGCCCGTGCCCTCCGCATGGAGCGCGTTGCCCCTTGGAAGACCATCGGGAGCTCGACATTCTCCAAGGCCGTGAGGGTATGGACCAGGTTGAATGTCTGGAAGACGAACCCGATCTTCTTCCCACGGATCTCCGCCAGCTCGGTCCCCTTCAGCCCGGAGATATCGGCCCCCTCGAAGAGGATTGCCCCCCGCGTCGGGAGGTCGAGGCAGCCCATGAGGTGCATTAAGGTCGACTTCCCCGAGCCGGAGGGGCCCATCACCGCCAGGAACTCGCCTTCCTCGAGGGCTAGGCTCACTCCCCGGAGGGCGTGGACCTCTACCTTCCCCATGCGGTAGGTCTTCCAGACCTCGCGGAGCTCGATCAGTGGGGCCAGCCCCGGGCTATTCATGGAGGAATTCGACCAGTTCGACCTTATCCCGGACCTTGAATTGCCCGCCCTCTTGCTTCTCCACCTGGAGGAGTGGAGGGAAGGGGAGGAGCCTCCTTGTCGCGACATCGGGGAGGGCGATGAGCGCCCGCTGGTCAGGATAGTTGGGATGGGTGTAGATCCCGATGACCACCGCGATCCCCGCGATCTGGGCCCTCTCCTGGGTGATGAGCCTTGCTCCGCCTTCCAGCACATATGACTTATTCGGCTCGACCTCCCTCTCCCCCAGGGCCATGAGTGGGGTGAGGTCGAGGTTCCCCCCTTCCGGGCGGAGGCTATACCCCAGGAAGAAGAGGCTGAAGAGGCCGAGCTCGATCCGGTCCTTCGGCTCGACCGCCTCGGTAGTTGAGATGATCTTGTAATTCCCGTCCGGGAGGGGCGTGATCTCCAAGGAGAAGGTCGCGGGATTGGGGCCCTCTTCGGTGGAGATCCGGTAGACCGTCCTCAAGTGGCCGCCAGGATATTCCCCCATCCCGAAGAGTTGGGCCAGCACGATGGCCCCGCCGATGAGCCCGGCTAGACTTAGACCACAGAGAATCCAGAGCCTTCGACTCCGCACCATTCCACATCACCTCGCAGGAGTTTACCCTCGCGGGCTGCCTGGCGCAATCTTGAGATGCCTAAAGCCCGGCTTGATCTTGGTAGAGCTCCCTCGCTGTCTCGAGCGCGAGCCTGATCGCCGCCTCCTCGACCTCTCTCATCTTCTGCGAGCTTGGGAACTCCCCGGCCCCGCCGAGGATGGCATCGATCGCCAGGGCCTTATAACGCATCCTCCTCCAATAAGCCTCCCCTTCCGGGGGATGGACGAGCCAATCCTCCCCCCGCTTCTCCAGGAGCTCCTCCCAGCGGAAGAAGCCTTCTTGGACGAGCTCGGCCAGCCCGGCCTCCTCGGTCACGATGTAGAGGACAGCCTCCTCCATCGCCGTGCTCTGGCAGTGCCTCCTTACCTCGGCCATGAGCCGCTCGACCCGCTCCCGCCGGTAGGGGTTCCTAAGCCTCCGATAGGGCTCGGGGAAGTCTTCTTCCCAGAGGTCATCCTTACTATGGCCGGTCACGAGATGGACCCTCGGGCCGTAGCCCAACCTCTTTGCAGCTCGGACCGCGGCCTCCACCAGATGGGGATGAGCTCGGGCCGGCCACTCTCGTGGAAGGTAGTTGAGACTGGTGTGCTCGTCCTTATAAGCCTCCCTCACGATGACGATGTCCCCGACCTTGATCTCCTCGCGGAGGGAGCCGGCTGTCCCGACGCGGATGAACTCCCTCGCCCCGAGGTGGAGTAGCTCGCCGAGGACGATGTTGAGCGCCGGGCCGCCCATCCCGGTCGCTAGGGCGCAGACCTCGACTTCAAGGGGGCCGGCGCGGAGCCGCCCGAAGTAGGAGGTGAGCTCAACCCTTCTGGCGGGGTGGATCCCCTCTTGGACATCGAAATAGGCATAGATCTCTTTCGCTCGACCGGCCGAGCCCGGGAGGAAGACCAGTCGCCCCCTCCCAGCGTTTCCCGCGAGGTGCTCCC
>JAPWVC010000086.1 GCA_028275195.1 Candidatus Acetothermia bacterium | reverse complement strand
CTCCCGCTCTAGCTCGGTATGGACCTCTGGCATGGTCGGCCTTCATTCACTTCAGCTTTGCCAGCCGCTCGTGGCAGAGTAAAGCGAGCGCCTCCGGTTTGCGGGCCCATCTCAAGAAGTCCTCTTCCCAGCGCTCGCGCTTCCTGGAAAAGAGCTCGCGGAGGAAGGGCTCCCCGACCCCCTCCCAAGCCCGGGCCTTCTCCGCGGCGAACTCCTCGAATGAGCCGTATTCCCGCTCCGGCCAGCGCTCGCAGAGGAGATCGAGGAGGGTCGCTCCTCCCTCGGCTAGCCGGAGGAGCTCTCGCCAGTAGGAGGCCACATCCTCGAAGTATTCCTCGATGTCGAACGAGCGCGAGCCGCCGTCGTAGACGACACACCGCTCCAGCGGGTGGGCAAGGGCCTCATACTGAGAGAGCTCGAACTCCGGGGCTAGGAGGGCGGGATGCCTCAATAGATCGGTATCCTCGACTTTAATCCTCAGGGGGGAATCGGCCCGGGCCAGGCCGAATCGCCCCTCGATATAAAAGAGGTAGGTATTCTCATAAGTGGGGGAGAGCTCCCGGAACCGCCGGTCGAATTGGCTCAGGATCCGCTCGGCGTTCTCCGTCCCGATGGTGAAGAGGAAGAAGTTCCGGAGCCCCCGCCCCGTCTCCTCGAGGAAGCCGCAGATCTCCTCGAGGGCGTTCTTCAGGCTGGCCCCGGTCGCGACGATGTCCCCCATGAAGATGTTCGAGCCGTCGGGGATCTTGATCTTCTTGTAGCCATTCTCCACGATCTTCCACTCCCCGCCTGAAAGGAGCCGATGGGAGCTGACGAAGGAGGACTTCGTCCGGTTGAACCCGAAGGCATGGTAGAGTGCGTCGCGGAGCTTGAAGTTCAGCCCGCCCCGCAGGATGTTGAAGACCAGGATCGAGTTCTCGTCGAAGGCCGCGACCTTGGCCCTCTCAGGGAAGGCCTTGAGGGCCTTGGTCAGGGCGAGCTTGAGCGTATTGGTGAACTCAAAGCCGACGATCTCGGGGCAGTTGCAGACGCTCCGACTCTCGGGTGTGGAGAAGATGAACCTCCGGAAGCCGGAGGTAGGGCCCGCCTCGTCTCGGAGCTCGTAAAAGGCTACTCCGGCCTCATCGCTTGAGCTCGAAAGGAGCCGAGAGAGGCGCTCTTCCCGCGCTCGCAGTATCGGTCGAGCCATTACAGTTGGAGAATCTAGCAGGTGGCCCCAGCGGTGTCAATGCAACCTATCTCCAACCCTACCAGATCCGGCCAGGCCGGGCTAGACTAGCCAGCCAGAATGGGTTACTCCTCCTCGGCCCACTCCTTGATCTTCTTCCTGATCTTAGCCGCGATCTTCTCCTCGACCTCCTTCCACTCCTCATCCTCTTCGGCCCACTCCCGGAGCCTCGCCTTGATCTTCCGCTCGATCCGTTCGCCTATCCTCTCCCAATCCTGCTCCCGCCGGAAGCGATAGAGCCCCCTTGTGGCCCCGATCCCGACCCAAGCGAAGATCAAGGTAACGAGGAACCACAGCCCAGCGGCCTGCCAGTAATTGAGCGGCTTGAGCAGTCCCAGATGGCCGACGACGATGGAGTTGAAGAGGAGCTGGATGATCCAGCTAAAGAAAAAGAAGGCCGCTACCCCGCCGCCGAAGAGCCCGCCGATCCACTTCATCTCTTCCACCCCCTTTTGGGTAACTGAGCTAATATAACCAGCTTTAAAAGATGGCGTCAAGCCCTGGCTGGCTTGGGGGCCCGGCCTTGCTTGAATTTGGCCTCCCTGGCGGCCCTGGGCTAGAATCCCGATTCCGAAAGGAGCGCGGATGGAGAGGGCAAAAGGGAGGAGCGGGCTCTTCCCGCTGATGCTCGGGCACTTCACGAACGACATCTACTCCAACTTCCTCCCGGCCTATATCCCCCAGTTGATCGCCAAGTTCTCGCTCTCGCTCGCCCTCGCCGGGGCGGCCTCTTCGGTCTACTCCTCGGTCTCTTCGCTCACCCAGCTCCTCTTCGGCTACCTCGGGGACCGCCTGGATCGGAGGTTCGTCCTGGTCGCCCCGCTGATCACCGCCCTCTTCATGAGCGCCGTGGGCGCGATGCCCTCATACCCGCTCGTCCTCGCAGCCCTCGTCCTCGCCGCGCTCGGGACGGCCGGATTCCATCCCCTCTCCGCTTCCCTCGCCGGGAGCCTCTCTGCACAGCATAGAGGGGCCGCGATCTCTTTCTTCGTCGCTGCCGGTTCGCTCGGGTTCGCCCTCGGGCCGCTCCTCGCGACGGGGTTCATCGCCCTGGCCGGGCTCGAGCGGACCTATCTCTTGGCTGCCCCGGCCCTCTTGGTTGCGCCCCTCCTCTGGCAGGTCAAGGTTACAGATCGGACAGAGAAGCCAGCCGCGGCCCTCCGGCCCCGCCTCCTCTTGGCTCTCCTCCCGCTTTGGCTGGTCGTGGTCCTCCGGTCCACGGTCCAGCTCGCGTTCACGACCTTCCTCCTCGTCCTGCTTGAGGAGCGGGCCCTCTCTCACCTCGCGGGGAGCTCGGTGCTCTTGCTCTTCCTCGTCATGGAGACAGCCGGGACCCTCCTCGGCGGGCACCTCTCCGACCGGCTCGGGCGGAAGCCGATCGTCGCCTTCTCACTGTTCTCGGCCTATCCGCTGTATCTGGGATTCCTCGCCACCCGCGGGCCGGGCTCGATCCTCCTCCTCGCCCTGGCCGGGGTGCTGGTCGCGGCCTCAAATCCGGTGATCGTGACCCAGGCCCAAGAGCTCGCCCCGAGCCATGTGAACATCGCCTCGGCGATTACGATGGGCTTCGGCTGGGGGATCGGCGGGCTCCTGGTGAGCCTCGTCGGCTGGCTGGCCGACCTCTGGGGGCTCTCCACGAGCCTGAACTGGACGATCCTCGCCCTCCCACTGGCCGGGGTGATCGCGCTGGCGACCAAAGAGAGGGCTCAGCGCAGGGCGCCCAGCCCGGAGTAGATGAACCACCCGGCCAGCGCGAGCAGGAAGAGCCCGCAGCCGAGGATCAAGCCAGTATAGAACCTCTCGCCGATCAGCCGCCTCCCCTGGGAGAGAGCGACCGAGACGAAGGTAAGCCAGATCAAGTCGGAGAGGATATGGCCGGTATAGAAGAAAGGCAGCCCGAGCCATCCCTGCCTGAGCGAGAGGAGGACATAGCTCGCCCCGATCGTCAGCCACCAGGTGATCCAGTAAGGGTTCACGACGCTGGCCACAAGGCCGCTGACGATCGGGCCGAACCTCCCCGCCCCATCTTTCCCGGAGGCCTCAGCCAGAGCTAGCCTCCCCCGGAGGCCGTCACGGATCATCCCCGAGCCGAGGAAGACCAGGGCCGATCCCCCGGCTAGGCCCACCACAGCCATCACCAGCTCGCTGGAGACGAACTGCCCCAGCCCGAAGGCGAGCGCTAGGACTGCCACTAGCTCAATGAGCCCATGCCCGAGGGTCACGAGCGGCCCAGCGAGCGGGCCATAGAGATAGGTCCCCCTAACCGTGGCCACGAAGAGCGGGCCGGGCATCAGTGCCCCGGAGAGGCCGACGATGAAAGAGGTGACAAGGAGGCCCAGGAGCGGCATCAGAAGATCTTCCCAGGGTTCATGATCCCATTGGGGTCGAGGAGGGCCTTGATCTTCCGCATCAGCTCCAGGCTTAGGCCGTGCTCCTTCTCCATGAACCTCCGCTTGCCCAAACCGACGCCATGCTCGCCTGTGGCCGTCCCCTCCAGCTCCAGAGCGCGATGGACGATCGCCGCATTCGCTGCCTCCGCCCGGGCCTGTTCCTCCCGCTCCCCAGGATGATAGAGGATCTCGACATGGAGGCCCCCCAGCCCGGCGTGGCCGAAGAGATAGCCTTTCAGCCCATGCTCCTTTAGAGCGCGCTTGGCATACTCCACGATCTCGGGGTAGCACGAGAGCGGGACCGCGACATCGACCACAATCCCGGCGATCCCCGGGAAGGCCTTCCTGATTGTATCGTGGATGAGGTGGCGGGCCTCCCAGAGCCGGTCCCGCTCCTCTCGCCCTAAGCCGGCCTCGAGCCGAAGGGCATCGGCACAAACTTCCCTCATCAGTTGGAGATCGTCCTCCAACGCGGCCCGGCCGCTCCCCTGGAATTCCAAGAAGAGGGTCGGGCTCTCCGGGAGGGCCAGCCCATTGAACTTGTTGATCAAAGTGACGGTCTCCTCGTCCATGAACTCCAGCGCCGCGGGGATGAGCCCGGCCCCGACCAGCTCGGCCACCGCCTCCGCGGCCTCCTCGAGCGCGGCAAAGCTCGCTACCGCCGCGAGGAACTCCGCCGGGAGCCCCTGCAAGCGCAGAGTGATCGCAGTGATCACCCCCAATGTCCCCTCTGAGCCGATGAAGAGCCTCTTCAGGTCGTAGCCCGAGGAGCTCCGCCAGGCCCTTGAGCCGACCTCGACGATCTCGCCCGTGGGGAGGACGACCTCCAGCTCGAGGACATGGTCGCCGGTCGAACCATACTTCATCGCCCGGACCCCTTTAGCGTCATTCGCCACCATTCCCCCGATCGTGGCCACTGCCCCGGGGTCTGGAGGGAAGAATAGGCCGTATCTTTCAAGCCGCTTGTTCAGCCTCACGAAATCGAGCCCGGCCTCGACCCGGGCTTGGAGGTCCTGGGGCTTGACCCAGAGGAGCCGGTCCATCAGCCGCATATCGAGGACGATCCCTCCTCGGATCGGGATCGGATTCCCCTCGAGGCTCGTCCCCCCAGCCCAGGGGGTCACCGGGATTCCCCTGGAGTTGGCGAGCTTGAGGATCGCGCTGATCTCCTCCGCCGAGCGGGGCCAAATTACCACCTCCGGGCGGGAGGGGGGATGATAGGACTCATCCTTTGAATGGAGCTCTAACTCTGACTCGCCGGTCGAGAGCCGTTCCGGCCCGACGATCGCCCGGAGGCGGTCGAGGTCTTCTCCCGAGAGCATTTACCTCAATTCCTTAGGGTCTTCCCGGTGGAGAGGAAGTGCTGGATCCGCTCCTGGGTCTTCGTCGTCCCGCAGAGGCTCAAGAAGGCCTCCCGCTCCAGGTCCAGGAGGTGCTGCTCGCTCACCTCGGCCCCTTCAGGGAGGTCCCCGCCGGTCATCACTCGGGCGAGCTTTCTAGCCATCAGGGCCTCGTGCTCGGTGATGTAGTTCCCCCACTGGTAGTTCTTGATCCCGATGAGCAAGGCCCCGTAGCCGTTCCTCCCTAAGACCTTGATCTTCCTCGGCTGCCTGGGGGTGAACCCGAGCTGGTGCATCTTCAGGACCTCGGCCTTGGCGTCGGCCAGGAGCCGGTCGCGGTTCATCGTGATCCCATCCTCCGCCCGGAGGAAGCCGAGTCGCTTCGCGTCCTTAGCTGAGGAGGAGACCTTGGCCAGGGCGATCGTCTCGAAGGCCCTCTGGACGAAGGGGAGGAGGTCCACATTCCCCGGCGGGACGGCCTCCATCGCCCTGAGCAGGAGCTCCTTTGTGCCCCCGCCGCCGGGGATCAGGCCGACCCCGAACTCGACCTGGCCCATGTAGAGCTCGATGTGGGCCCGGACCCTCGCTGCGGCCATGGTG
>JAPWVC010000122.1 GCA_028275195.1 Candidatus Acetothermia bacterium | reverse complement strand
TTTGATGGCCATATTCGCGTCCTGGAACCGCTTCACCACCCGGTCGAGCCCCTCCCAGTCTCGGGCCTGGGCCGCGCCTAGGATCAAGAGGACATTCGCCCCGGCGGAGAAGTGTTCCCCCTCGTTCCCGATCACCAGGCCCACGAAGTTCCGTCGGACCTCCTCAAGGGCGGTGTAGATCATATCAATGACATCCTGGTCGATCGTGTTCATTCGCGTGCGGAACTCCAGGCAGGCGACCCCATCCCCCAGGTCGAGGAGCGCCGCTCCTTTGTTCTCCCGGACCGGAGGCTTCGCTTCCCTCACCTCTCCCAGGATTAAGACCCCCTCCGGCCTGGGCAGCTCCTTATAGCTCCCGGAGAGGTCGAAGTAGAGCCTTTTAGAGTCCACGCGCTTGTAGAAGCTCTCACCCACCTTCAAGAGGTCCTGGACGAGCTTCGGCACCTTCCGGCCTTCACGGGCTAGCCGCTCCGCGGTCTCACGGACCCCCAGGGCATCCCAGGTCTCGAACGGGCCGAGCTCCCAGTTGAAGCCCCACTTCATCGCATTGTCCACGGCGTAGATGGTGTCGGAGATCTCAGGGACCAGCTCCGCGGCGTAGCAGATCGTGGCCGAGAGGGACCTCCACACAAGCCGCCCCGCCGGGTCATCGGAGGAGGCGATCGCCTTGACCCGCTCGCGGACATCCTTGAGCCCCTTCGTCCTGGTAAGGGACTCGAACTCCCTCTCCTCCTGGGGGCGATAGTCCATGGTCTTATAATCAAAGGCGAGGTAGACCTTTCCTCCGTCCTTTTCCACGGCCTTGTAGAAGCCTTGACCGGCCTTCCGCCCCAAGAGCCCCTGGGCGATCATCTTCTGGAGGAACTCGGGGAGCCGGTAGATCTCCCGCTGGGGGTCGTTCGGGAGCCGCTCGAACATGTTCTTGGCGACATCGGCGATCACATCCAGGCCGACGAGGTCCATCGTCCGGAAGACCGCGGACTTCGGCCGCCCCAGCGCCGGGCCGAAGATCTTATCGACCTCTTCTACTCGGTAGCCCCCTTCCTCCATCTCCCTTATCAGGTGCATGATCGAGAAGATCCCGATCCGGTTGGCAATGAAGTTCGGGGTGTCCTTGGCCAGGACCACCCCCTTCCCCAGGGCCCTCTCGGCATAGTCTTGGATGAAGGCCAGGACCCCCGGATCGGTCCGCTCGCCGGGGACGACCTCGAGTAGCTTCATGTAGCGCGGGGGATTGAAGAAGTGAGTGATCAGGGTATGCTTCTGCAAATCCTCAGAGAAGCCCTCGAGGATCGCCCTGAGCGGGATCCCCGAGGTATTGGAGCTGATGATCGAGCCCGGAGAGCGGTGCCTCTCGATCTTCCCGAAGACTTCCCGCTTCACATCGAGCCTCTCGAAGACAGCCTCAATGATCCAATCGGCCTCGCCTAGCCAATCCAGATTGTCTTCGATGTTCCCCGGGGTGATCAGCTCGGCATCGGCCTGATCGTAGAGGACCGCCGGCTGGGCCTTCTTCAGCCGCTCGAGCGCCCCCGAGGCGATCCGGTTCCGGACCGCCCGATCTTGGAGGGTGAGCCCCTGTTTCTTCTCCTCCTCGGTGAGCTCCCGGGGGACGATGTCCAAGAGATAGGTCTTCACCCCCACGCCGGCGAGGAGGGCCGCGATCCCGCTCCCCATCACCCCCGCACCGATGACCGCTGCTCGCTTAATCATTCTTACCTCCTACTCGTTCCCTCAAGAGCGCGATAGCCTGACTAAACCCTCTCGAAGATCGCCGCCATCCCCTGCCCCCCGCCGACGCACATCGTCACCAACCCGAGCGTGGCATCCCTCCGCTTCAGCTCGTAAGCGAGGGTCACGACCAAGCGGGAGCCGGAGGAGCCCAGGGCATGGCCGAGTGCGATCGCCCCGCCGTTGACATTCAGCTTCTCCAGGGGCAGATCGAGCTGGCGGATCACGGCGAGGGATTGGGCCGCGAAGGCCTCATTCAGCTCGATCAAGTCGATGTCCTTGAGGGTCAGCCCCGCCTTCGCTAGGGCCCTGGGGACCGCCTCGACCGGGCCGATCCCCATGATCTCCGGAGGGACCCCGGCCGCGGCGGCGGAGATGAACCTCAGGAGCGGCTTGAGGCGCAAGCGCCGAGCCTCCTGCTTCGAGGCCAAGAGGACCGCCGAGGCCCCGTCAGTCAGGGGAGAGGAGTTCCCCGCCGTGACCGTTCCCCCCTGCTTGAAGGCCGGGGGGAGCTTGGCCATCGCCTCTAAGGTCGTGTCGAACCGGATCGTCTCATCCACCTCATGGAGGACCTCTTGCCCATCGAGCTTAACCTTCAGGGGGACGATCTCCTCCTTGAACTTCCCCTCATTCGTGGCCCTGGCCGCCTTCATCTGGGAGTCGTAGGCGAACTTGTCCTGGTCCTCCCGGCTAATGTTGAACTTTGCGGCCACATTCTCCGCGGTGATCCCCATCGGGGTGTAGACCTCGGGGTAGCGCTCCGCCAGGTCGGGGTTCGGCCGGGCGACATAGCCCCCCATCGGGACCATGGTCATCGATTCCACTCCACCGGCCAGGATCAGATCGGCGTCGCCATAGGCGATCTCGTAGGCGGCGGAGGCGATCGTCTCCAGCCCGGAGGCGCAAAACCGGTTGATCGTCACTGCCGGGACAGAGGCCGGTATCCCGGCGATGAACTGGGCGATCCTCGCCACATTCAGGCCCTGATGGGCCTCGGGCATGGCGCACCCGATCCGGATGTCGTCCAACTCCTTCGGGTCGAGCCCTGTCCGCTCGATGAGGGCCTTCATGACCCGGCCCAAAAGATCATCGGGCCTGGTCTGGCGCAGACGGCCGCGGTTAGCCCGCCCGCTCGCGGAGCGGACGGCCCCCACGACTACTACTTCTCTCATCTTCCCTCCTTCGTTTGCAGGCCTACCCGCCGAGATAGACTCGGCGGATATGCTCATCTTGGCAGAACTCCGCTGGAGTCCCTTCCTTGACGATCCTCCCCGTCTCCAGGAGGTAGAGCCGGGAAGAGCGCTCGAGCGCGAAGACCACATTCTGCTCGGCTAGGAGGATCGTCACCCCGCCATCGTTGATCTCCTTTAACGCCTCGGAGATCGCCTTCCTGACGATCGGAGCGAGCCCCAGGGTCGGCTCATCCAGGAGGAGGAGCCGCGGCTTGCCCATGAGGGCCCGCCCGATCGCCAGCATCTGCTGCTCCCCTCCCGAGAGG
>JAPWVC010000023.1 GCA_028275195.1 Candidatus Acetothermia bacterium | reverse complement strand
CCAAGGGAGGATTCTCCGCCGTGAGGGTCTCATCTGGACCTCCTTAGACGGGCTATCATAACAGATTCCCCGATTTATACACTGGCGCTAGCATTATACCTCCCCTCCCCTCTCTCTGTATGTAACCGCGGTTACCCCGTCCTAGCCAACATGTCACCTTCTAATCTCCCACACCGGACCGGCTGTTGCCTGCCTTCCCCTTAAAGCCCTTATGGTATTGAGGAGATCATCTTCCGACTTTGATGGAGTCAGCCCGGCCCACTCCCTCGTCCACCCTCGCTCGCGAGCGCAGCACTCCCGGGAATGGTGGAGTTCATCGTGAGGGTGAGGGGCTAAAGATTAAGATCGGCTCACTTGATCCCTTGGGCCTTCTGGAGCCTCCCGGAGTAGTCGATGTAGACGGCCTTCCACTCGGTGTATTCGTCGATGGCCGCCTCGCCGGCCTCCCGCCCGCCGTTCCCCGTCCACTTGACTCCCCCGAAGGGGAGATGGACCTCGGCCCCGATCGTCCCGCTATTGATGTAGGTGATCCCGGCCTCTAGATCAGCGATCGCCCGCTGGGCCTTATTCACATCGCGGGTATAGATCGAGGAGGAGAGGCCGTAGTTCGTGCCGTTGGCGATCGCGATGGCCTCATCGTAGTCCTTGGCCTTCAGGACTGAGAGGACCGGGCCGAAGATCTCCTCCTGGGCGATCCGCATTGTGGGCTTGACATCGGCGAAGATCGTCGGCTTGTAGAAGAAGCCCTTCGCAAGCTCTCCTTCGGTCGCCCGCTCCCCGCCGCACATCAGCTTAGCCCCCTCTTTAATCCCGAGCTGGACATACTCGTGGATCTTGTTCAGTTGGGCCTCGTTCACCACCGGCCCGACATCCACGCTCTCGTCCAGCCCGTTCCCCAGCTTGAGCCGCTCCGTCCGCTTCACTAGCTCCTTGAGCAGCTCATTGTAGACCCCATCCTCGATGATCAGCCGGCTGCAGGCGGTGCACCTTTGGCCTGTAGTCCCGAAAGCGCTCCAGATGATCCCCTCGAGCGCTAGCTCTAGGTCGGCGTCCTCGAGGACGATGATCGGGTTCTTCCCCCCCATCTCCAGGTGGACCTTGTTGAGCTTCTCCGCGCCGTAGCGGTAGATCTCCCTTCCCACCTCGGTCGAGCCGGTGAAGGTGATCATGTCGATCTTTGGGTGCTTTGCTAGGGGCATTCCGACCTTGCTCCCGCTCCCGAAGACCAGATTGACGACCCCCGGGGGGAGGCCCTGGTCGGCCATGATCTTGACCATCTCATAGGCCATCCTGGGCGTATCAGTCGCGGGCTTCCAGACGAGGGTGTTCCCCGCGACCAGGGCCGGCATCAGCTTCCAGGTGGGGATGGCAAAGGGGAAGTTCCAGGGGGTGATCATCGCGATCCGGCCGATCGGCCGCCTTATGGCATACTGGGCCTTATCCGGCAGCTCGGAAGGGGTGGTGTAGCCCCGGAGGCGACGGCCCTCACCGGCCATGTAATAAGTCATATCTATCCCCTCCTGGACCGAGCCACGGGCCTCGTTCAGGACCTTCCCCATCTCCCGGGTCATGAGCCTCGCCAGCTCCTCCTTCCGCCGCTCGAACTCCTGGGCCACCTTAAAGAGGAGCTCACCGCGCTTGGGGGCCGGGACCTTCTGCCACTCCTTTAGGGCCCGATCGGCCGCCTCGACGGCCCGGTTCACATCCCGCTCGTCCGAGGCGGGGAATTCCCCCAGGACATCGGAGGTATCAGCCGGGCTGACCGACTTGAAGGTCTTCCCGCTCTCGGCCTCGACCCACTCTCCGCCGATGTAGTTCTTGTAGAGCATCTCAACCTCCTCATTTCAGGATTGCGAGGCCATTATAGCCCGGGCCGCGCGGGAAGGTCCATTTGACAGAGGGCGCGCCCCCTTGTTATACCCCGGAGGAGTTCGCCCGCCGGAAGGGGGAATTGAGCATCGTCGGGGTGGTCCATCGTGAGGGGAGGGAGATCTAGGCCGGCATTCAATCCGGGGCTCCCATCCCGGCTATTAGCTCCTCCAGGAACTTGCGGAATCGGTTTATCTCGGCCCGAAATTGCGAGCATACCGCTTGAAGATCTTTCACCAGCGGCTCCAGCCTCTCCTTGCAAGTCGTATTCCCTCAAGCTCGAGGGTCATGACCAGGAGGAGGTCTCGGTGCCAATGCTCTCCGCGAGGCAAGCCCTCCCCTAGCTCCTCCGCGATCCGGATGAAGATCCTTTCGACACCGGTATAGAAATCATGGAGGATTGAACCAATAATGCGCGGATGGGCCTCTTCCATCCCCTCAGCCGCTAGCTCCTGCTGGAGCTTGTCCAGTCGTTCCAGCCCATGGGCGAGCTCGGCCTTGAGCCGGGTGAGCCAGCCCACTTCTCTCATAGATTACCTCCCCTTCGTTGACAATCTCTTCCTGGATATCGGAGCTCTCCAGAGGGATGAGGTCGATGTGGAGCCCCGGGCTGGCCTCATATAGCCTTGCGAGGGCCTGGAAATAGAGGCCAGGAGCAAGGCCCTCAATCCCTAGATCGATATCCGAGCCCTCCTTGAAGTCGCCGCGGACTAGGGAGCCGAAGAGATAGACCCTCTCCACATTGAATTGCTCTCCCAAAAGCCGGGCCAGCGCGATTGCATGAGCAAGAAGCCGCTCGGCCTCCCTCCTCCGACGGCTCCCAATCTCGCGGAGGCGCCTTCTCCATGCTCGAAGATAGGGAGCAAACTCTCTCTCCATCGCTTTTCATCTTACCCGGTCCGGTGAGAGATTGCTATAGCCAAGGTAGGGGTATATGCTTTATCCGAACCACGAGGGGAGAGGATTTGACCCGAAGCCCATGCCCAGGCTAAGAACTTAGGGACAGAAGACCGTTACGGAGGTGAAGATGTTCGAGCATGCGTATGCTGGCTTGGTCAAGCCGACGAATGAGCCCTACCTTTACAAAGTGGACCCGCACTTCACCGCGGCGCTCCGGAGGGAGCTGGAGCAGTTCGAGTATGACCGCGAGGTCTACTCGATCATCAACGGCGAGCGGGTCAAGGGCGGCGGGGCCGAGATCATCTCCCGCGAGCCGTGCAACCACAGGAAGGTCATCGCCCGGACGAGGATGGTCACCCCCGAGCAGGCCCGCCGGGCGGTCGAGGCGGCCCTCGCGGCCAAGGAGGCTTGGGAGAACCAATCTCCTCTAGCCCGGGCCCAGGTCTTCTGGCGGGCCGCCCAAATCCTGAGAGAGAGGCGGGCCGAGCTCGTGGCGATCACGATGAAGGAGGTCGGGAAGACCGCCTTCGAGGCCGAGGCCGACTTCGCCGAGATGATCGACTTTCTGATGTTCAACCCCTACTGGGCCCTGACTTTCGTCTACCCTCTCCAGCCGGAGGCCGTCCCCGGGGAGACGAACATCGCCACCTGGCGGCCGCTCCGGGGCTTTGTCCTGGCCGTCACGCCCTGGAACTTCCCCCTGGCGATCGGGACGAACTTGCCCACGGCCCCGGCGATCATGGGGAACACCGTGGTCTGGAAGCCCTCGTCCGATGCGATCGGGCTCTCTTACCTGGTGATGGAGGCCCTCATGGAGGCCGGCCTGCCCCCCGGGGTGATCAACCTCGTCTACGGCTCCGGGGCGGTCGTGGGCCAGGAGCTGCTGCGGCACCCCCAGCTCGGGGGGATCCACTTCACCGGCTCTCTGGAGGTCGGGAGGCAGCTCTACCAGGCCGGGGCCGCGAACCTGGTGAAGGGCTTCCCGAGGATCGTGGCCGAGTGCGGGGGGAAGGATTTCCTGTTTGCCCTCCCCGACGCCGATCTAGACTCTTTAGCCTGGGCCATCGTGGCCGGTGGCTACGGCTATCAGGGGCAGAAGTGCTCGGCCTGCTCCCGCTCCTACATCCCGGAGTCGATCTGGCCCAAGGTGAAGGAGAGGCTCCTCGCGAGGCTCGCGGCCCTCAAGGTCGGGGATGTGAGCGACCTCGAAGCGGAGGTTGACATGGGGGCGGTGATCAACGAGCCCTCCTGGGAGAAGATCAACGGCTACATCGAGGCGGCGCGCCGCTCCTCATCCTGCAAGATCCTCTACGAGCGGAAGGCCGATAAGAGTGTGGGCTACTACATCGGGCCGGTCCTGATCCAGGTGGAGGACCACTCCCATCCGGTGATGCGGGAGGAGATCTTCGGCCCGGTCCATGCGGTCTTCGTCTATCCCGACGATAAACTGGACGAGGCCCTCGAGCTCTGTCGTTCCAGCGACTTCGCCCTCACCGGCTCGATCTACGGGACGGATGTGACGCGCATTACATATGTCCACCGGAAGCTGATCCACGCCGCGGGGAACCTCTATATAAACGACAAGTGCACCGGGGCGATGGTGGGACGGCAGTGGTTCGGCGGGGACGGCTGGAGCGGGACGAACGACAAGGCCGGCTCGCCCTTCCATCTCTTGCGCTGGGTCAGCCCCGCGGTCACTAAGTGGGTCAGCCAGCACCGGACTGGCTGAGCGCCTGGTCTGATGATCTGGATCACCGATTTGGATGATATGGCTCATCGCCACCCCACCGCCCTGGGCTTAAGATGGAGCGCTGATTCCAAGGGCGAGGAGCGAGCGCAGCGCGATGGAGAGCGCAAGCGGGGTCAAATTCGAGGCCGAGCTGGACCGGGAGTTCGCTCATTGGGCCACCACCGTCCCGGGCGGGGAGAATATCCGCGAGTGCATCCAGTGCGGGGCCTGCAGCGGGGCCTGCCCCATGAGCGGCTATATGGACTATACCCCGCGGAGGATCATCGCCCTGGTGAGGGAGGGCTTCAAGGAAGAGGTCCTCTCCAGCCGGACCATCTGGCTCTGCGCCTCCTGCTATGCCTGCGCGGTGGAGTGCCCGCAAGGGATCAACATCACGGACTTCATGTATGCCCTCAAGGAGCGAGCGATCAAGGAGGGCCGCTACCCCAAGGGGTTCCCCACTCCCATCTATGCCCAAGAGTTCGCCAAGCTGGTCCGGGCAAGAGGCCGGAGCACCGAGAGCCTCCTGGTCATCAGGGCCAATCTCAGGCTCAATCCGCTCAAGCTCCTCAAGTTCGCCCCGCTGGGGCTGAAGCTCCTCCTAAGGGGGCGGATGCGGCCTAGTCCCAGGCCGGAGCAGGTGAGGGACCGAGCCGGGGTCCGGGCCATGCTCGCGGCCTCGGGGGGCCCAAAGGCAAGGCATGAGCATGAGCGTTAGAGAATATGTTTATTATCCCGGCTGCGCCGCAAAGGGCACGGCCCGGCAGTATGAGGAGTCGCTGCTCCGGGCCTTCCGGGAGCTAGGGCTCGAGCTGGTCGAGCTGGAGGACTGGAACTGCTGCGGCTCGAGCCTCTACTCCGGGATCGATAAGGTCGGGGCCCTCTCCCTCGCGGCCCGGAACCTGGCTTTAGCGGAGAAGGCCCACCCGGGGAAGGACATCGTCGCCCCCTGCAGCGCCTGCTACCTCTCGTTCCTCAAGGCCAAGGATTATATGGAGCGGTATCCTGAGCTCCGGGCGGAGGTGGACCGGGCCCTTCGGGCGATCGGACTGGAGTATCACGGCCGGGCCAGGGTCAGGCACCCCCTCGAGGTGGTTCTGACCGACCTCGGGCTGGAGGAGATCGGCCGGCGGGTCAAGCGGCCCCTTCAGGGCCTTGTGGCTGCCCCTTACTACGGCTGCCAGACCACCAGGCCCTACAGCCAGTTCGACCATCCCTTCTATCCCGAATCGCTGGACCAGCTCCTCCGCGCGCTCGGGGCCGAGGTCGTGGAGTATCCACTGAAGACCAAGTGTTGCGGCTCCTCGATCACGGGGATGGCCGAGTGGGCCGGCCTCGGGCTCGTTCGCGCCCTCTTGCTCGAGGCCCAAAAGTGCGGGGCGAACGCCATCGTCACCGTCTGCCCACTCTGCCAGTTCAACCTCGACTGCTATCAAAGCAAGCTGACCGGCCTAGCCTCGCCCATCCCGGTCCTTTACTTCACGCAGGTCCTGGGGCTAGCCCTGGGCCTCCCGGAGAGGGAGCTAGGTTTCGCCCGAGCCGTGGTCTCGGCCGAACCGCTCTTAGCCCGGATCGGCTCGGGGGGCTGAGCTGAGGCGAAGCTAGTGAGATGAACCCCACAGAGATGGAAGCGGCTACTGTCAATGGGAGCAAGAGCAGGAGCGGGAGTAGTGAGCCCCGGATCGGGGTCTACATCTGCCATTGTGGGGCCAATATCGCCCAGATGGTCGATGTCCCCGAGGTCGTGGAATTCGCCAAGACCCTCCCGAAGGTTGTGGTGGCCCGGGAATACAAGTTCATGTGCTCCGATCCGGGGCAGGAGCTCATCAAGCAAGATGTGAGGGAGCTCGGGCTCAACCGCGTGGTGGTGGCCTCCTGCTCGCCGCTGATGCACGAGCTCACCTTCAGGAGGGCCCTGGAGGAGGCGGGCGAGAACCCCTTCTACTTCCAGATGGCCAACATCCGGGAGCATGTCTCCTGGGTCTCCCTGGACGGCGGGATGGCTACCGCCAAGGCCAAGGCCCTGGTCGCCGCCGCGGTCCGGCGAGTGGCCCTCCACGAGCCATTGGAGAGGAAGCGCGTCCCGGTCAACCCCAATGTCCTAGTCGTGGGCGGTGGGATCGCCGGGATCCATGCCGCGCTGACCTTGGCCGACTCCGGGAAGAGGGTCTACCTTGTGGAGCGCGAGCCGAGCATCGGCGGCCATATGGCCAAATTCGATAAGACCTTCCCCACCTTGGACTGCGCCGCCTGCATCCTCACCCCCAAGATGACCGCCGTGCGGGCCCATCCGAACATCGAGCTCCTCACTTATAGCGAGGTCGAGGCCGTGGAGGGCTTTGTGGGGAACTTCAGGGTCAAGGTCCGGAAGAAGGCCCGCTATGTCGATGAAGAGAAGTGCACCGGCTGCGGCGAGTGCGTCCAGGTCTGCCCGGTGGAGCACCCCTCAGAGTTCGATGAGGGGCTCGCCAAGAGGAAGGCCATCTTCCGCCCCTTCCCCCAGGCGGTCCCGAATGTCTTCCTGATCTCGAGGCTGGGGACCCCTCCTTGCCAGGCCGCCTGCCCGATCCACCAGAACGCCCAGGGCTACATCACCCTCGTGCGGGAGGGGAAGTTCAAGGAGGCCCTGGAGGTCATCCTTAGGGACAACCCCTTGCCCTCGGTCTGCGGCCGGGTCTGCACCCATCCCTGCACCGCGGCCTGCACTAGGGGCAAGGTCGACGAGCCCTTGCATATCCCCGGGCTCAAGCGGTTCGTCCTGGACTTCGTGGGGGATGAGTATGAGCTCCCTCGGCCCTCCCCTGAGCTGGAAAAAGATGAGCGGATCGCGATCGTCGGGAGCGGCCCGGCGGGGCTGATGTGCGCCTATGAGCTCCGCCAGAGGGGGTATAAGCCCGTGATCTTCGAGGCCCTCCCCGTGGCCGGTGGGATGCTGGCCGTGGGGATCCCGTCCTTCCGGCTCCCCCGGGAGGTCCTAAAGAGGGAGATCGGGAAGATTGAGGCCTTAGGGGTCGAGCTCAGGCTGAATACCCCGATCGGCAGGGAGGTGACGCTAGAGGACCTGCGGAAGCAGTATAAGGCCGTCTTCATCGCCATCGGGGCCCACCTCGAGCGGAGGCTCAACATCCCAGGGGAAGACCTTCCTGGGGTCTTCGGCGGGGTCGAGTTCCTGCGGGCGGTGAGCTTGGGCGGGAAGGTCGAGCTCGGGAGGAGGGTCCTGGTGATCGGCGGGGGGAACTCCGCGATCGATGCGGCCCGGACGGCCTTGAGGCTCGGGGCTGAAGAAGTCAGGATAGTCTACCGCCGGACTAAGGCGGAGATGCCCGCCTCTCCGGAGGAGGTCGAGGAGGCCGAGCGGGAGGGGGTCAAGCTCGAGTTCCTCGCCGCGCCGAAGCGGTTCCTCGGGGATGGCCGCGTCGAGAGGGTCGAGTGCCTCAGGATGGAGCTGGGCGAGCCGGATGAGTCCGGGAGGAGGAGGCCGATCCCGATCCCCGGCTCGGAGTTCGTCCTCCCCTGTGACTCCGTCATCGTCACCATCGGGCAGATCCCGGACCTGGCAAGCTTGGGGGAGGCGCGCCTGCGCGGGCTCGGCCTGGAGACGACTTCTCAAGGGACGCTCACCGTCGATCCGGTCACCTTGCAGACCAACCTCCCCGGGGTCTTCGCCGGCGGGGACTGCGTCACCGGCCCGGATGTGGTGGTGACCGCCATGGCCGCGGGGAGGAAGGCTGCGATCTCGATCGATAGATACTTGAGCGGCCTGGATATGTATGAGGGCCGGGAGCTGGAGGGCCCCTTCGAGAGCAAGATCAAGGTGGATATTGAGGGAGTTCCCCGCAAGCCGCGGGTCCCGCTCCCCTCGCTCGAGCCCGCGCGTCGCCGGGGCTTCGAGGAGGTCCATACCGGCTACACGGAGGAGCTGGCAAAGGAGGAGGCCGCTCGTTGCCTCGATTGCGCCATCTGCTGCGATTGCCGCCTCTGCGCGACCGTCTGCGAGCCGAAGGCCATCGACTACCAGATGAAGGACCAAGAGCTCGAGGTCGAGGTGGGGAGCATTATTCTAGCCACGGGCTTTAAGGCCTTCGATCCGCGGAAGATCCCCCACCTCGGCTATGGCCGGTATCCCAATGTCCTGACCGCCCTGGAGTTCGAACGGATGGTCAACTCCGCCGGCCCGACCGGGGGGAAGGTCCTCCTGAAGGACGGCCGGGAGCCCAAGAGCGTCGGGATCATCCACTGCGTCGGCTCGCGGGACAAGCGGTTCCACCCCTACTGCTCCCGTGTCTGCTGCATGTATTCCCTTAAGTTCGCTCATCTAGTGAAGGAGCGAACGAATGCCGAGGTCTATAACTTCTACATCGACCTGCGGGCCTTCGGGAAGGGCTATGAGGAGTTCTACAGCCGGGTCCTGGGTGAGGGGGTCCATCTCATCCGCGGGAATGTGGGCGAGGTGAGCGATGTGGCCCTCACGCCCGAGGAGGAGGGGAAGCTCATCCTGACCGTCGAGGACACCCTCGCCGGGGTGGTGAGGCGGATCCCTGTGGACATGGTGATCCTGGCCACGGGGCTCGAGCCCCAGCCGGACGCCGAGGAGATCAGGAGGCTCTTCAACATCAGTTGTAGCCGGGAGGGCTGGTTCCTCGAGCGCCACCCCAAGCTCGCACCGGTCTCGACCTTCACTGACGGGATCTTCCTCGCCGGGGCCTGCCAGGGGCCTAAAGATATCCCTGATGCTATCTCCCAGGCCGGGGCCGCGGCCGCGGAGGCCCTGGCGCTCATCGACCGTGGCTTTGTGGAGCTGGAGCCGAATACCGCCTACATCGATGAGGCCCTTTGCTCGGGGTGCAAGACCTGCATCGCGCTTTGCCCCTTCTCCGCCATCAGCTTCGACCGAGAGAAGGGGGTCTCCGTGATCAATGAGGCCCTCTGCAAGGGCTGTGGGACCTGCGTGGCCGCCTGTCCCAGCGGGGCGGCTCAGCAGAACCTCTTTACTGATCAGCAGATCTATACCGAGATCGAGGGGGTGTTGGTCGATGCCCAAGGAGCCCTTTGAGGATCGTTCCTCTCGATCCATCCCTTCGGGGTCCGCCTTCGAGCCGAAGATCGTGGCCTTCTTCTGCAATTGGTGCACTTACACCGCTGCCGATCTGGCCGGGACCTCGAGAATGCACTACGCCCCGAATGTCCGGATCATCAGGGTGATGTGCTCCGGGCGGATCGACCCCCAATTCGTGCTCAAGGCCTTCCATGAGGGGGCCGATGGGGTCCTCATCGGGGGTTGCCATCCCGGGGACTGCCACTACCAGGAGGGGAACTACAAGGCCCTGAGGCGCTACAAGCTCCTCAAGAGGCTACTGGCCCAGTTGGGGGTTGAGGAGGGCCGCCTCCGGCTGGAGTGGATCGCCGCCTCGGAGGGGGATAAGGTCAAGCGGGTGATCGACGAGATGACCGAGGAGATCAGGCGGCTCGGCCCATTCAGGCCCAGCGAGGCCGAGCCGGTCGAGAAGCAGGCCGTCCTAGCTGGCCAGCCGCGAGAGGCTCGGTGATCGGCCATGATGGCTGAGGCTAAGCCGAAGGTCGCCTTCTACTGGTGCGCCTCCTGCGGCGGCTGCGAGGAGGCGGTGGTAGACCTCGCGGAGGACCTCCTGAAGGTCGTGGAGGCCGTCGAGCTCGCCTTCTGGCCCGTAGCACTGGACTTTAAGCGCGAGGATGTGGAACGGCTACCTGACGGCTCCCTCGCCGCCGCGTTCATCAACGGCGCGATCAGGCTCTCCGAGCACGAGGAGATGGCCCATCTCCTGCGGAGGAAGGCCCAACTAGTCATAGCTTACGGGAGCTGCGCCCACCTTGGAGGGGTCCCGGGGCTGGCGAACCTCCATGATCGGGGGTCGATCTTCCAGTATGTCTACAGGGATGCCCCCTCGGTGGCCAACCCTGAGGGGGTCTTCCCCCAAGAGCGGTTCCCCGCTGAGGAGGGGGAGCTCGAGCTCCCCGCCTTTTGGGATACGGTCAAGGCCCTCGATCAGGTAGTCGAGGTCGATTACTATGTCCCCGGCTGCCCGCCGACACCTAAGGTGACCCGGGCGGCGATCGAGGCCCTCTTTGGCGAGGGCGAGCTCCCGCCGAAGGGGACGGTCCTCGGAGCGGGGACGCGGGCCCTCTGCCATGAGTGCCCCCTCAATGAGACCAAGCCAGATAAGCTCCTCCTCGAGGGCTTCAAGCGGGTCCATGAGGTCATCCCCGAGCCGAATAAGTGCCTCCTGGCCCAGGGGCTCATCTGCCTCGGGCCGGCCACCAGGGAGGGGTGCGGGGCCCTCTGCATCAGCGCTAATATGCCCTGCACCGGCTGCTTCGGCCCTCTGGACCGTGTCCGGGACTACGGCGGGAAGGCCCTCTCCGAGATCGCCTCGATCCTGAACTCGAACGATGAGGGGGAGATCGAGCGGGCCCTGGAGAAGGTGGCGGACCCGGTCGGGACCTTCTATCGCTATAGCCTCCCGAGGTCGTTCCTGGGGCGGCGCATCAGAAGAGGGGACCGGCCATGAACATGAAGAAGATCATAATCGACCCGATTACGAGGCTGGAGGGGCACGGGAAGATCGTCATCTTCCTGGACGAGGCCGGGGAAGTCCAGCGGGCCTACTTCCAGGTCCCGGAGCTCCGGGGGTTCGAGAAGTTCGCCGAAGGGCGGCAAGCCGAGGACATGCCCCAGATCACCTCCAGAATCTGCGGGGTCTGCCCCTGGGCTCACCACATGGCCGCGACGAAGGCCCTCGATGACCTATACAAGGTCGAGCCACCTCCCGCGGCGAAGAAGATCCGGGAGATGGCCTACAATGTCTTCATGCTGGAGGACCATGCCCTCCACTTCTTTTACCTAGGCGGGCCGGACTTCCTGGTCGGGCCGAAGGCCCCCAAAGCGGAGAGGAACATCCTGGGGGTCTTGGGGAAGGTCGGGCTGGAGGCGGGGAAGCGGGTCATCCTGATGAGGAAGGAGCTCCGCGGGCTCGAGGCCCTGATCGGCGGCCGGACGATCAACCCGGTGATGGGCCTCCCCGGTGGGGTCTCCAAGGCCCTGACCGAGGCGAACCGGAAGGAGTGCCAGGCCGTGGCGGAGAGGGCCGTAGACTTCGCACTGTTCGCCCTCAAGACCTTCGAGGAGGTGGTCCTCAAGAATCGGGAGTATCTGGAGCTCATCACCTCCGAGGCCTATACCCATCGGACTTATTATATGGGCCTGGTGGACGAGAATGATCGGGTCAACTTCTACGACGGCCGCTTGAGGGTGGTGGACCCGAAGGGGAGGGAACTGCTCAAGTTCAGGGCCCAGGACTATTTGGATCACATCTCCGAGCATGTCGAGCCCTGGAGTTATGTCAAATACCCCTACTTGAAGGCCGTCGGCTGGAAGGGCTTCCTCGACGGGGAGGAGAGCGGGATCTTCAGCGTCGCCCCACTGGCCAGGCTGAACGCCTCAGCGGGGATGGGGACTCCCAAGGCCCAAGAGGCCTACGAGCGGATGTATGATACCCTGGGCGGCAGGCCAGTCCACCATACCCTGGCCAACCACTGGGCCAGGGTGATCGAGATGGTCTACGCGGCCGAGAGGGTCCTCGAGCTGGCTAGGGACCCCGAGCTCACCGACCCCCATGTCCGCGTCCTCCCTGAGGCGACCCCGACGGTGGGAATAGGGGTAGTGGAAGCCCCCCGAGGGGTCTTGATCCACCACTATGAGACCGATGAGCGGGGGCTGATCAAGCGGGCCAACCTCATCGTCGCCACCCAGAACAACTCGGCCAGGATGGTCCTCTCGATCGACAAGGCCGCCAAGAGCTTGATCAAGCAGGGGAAGGTCGATGACGGGCTCCTCAACATGATCGAGATGGCCTTCCGGGCCTATGATCCCTGCCATGCCTGCGCTAGCCATGCCATACCCGGCCAGATGCCAATAGTGGTGGAGGTCCTGGACCATAAGGGTGAGCTGGTCCGGAGGCTAGCGCGGGGCTTTTGATCGGCCAGGAATTTCCCTGAGCGGGAGAGAAATGAAGGTGCTGGTCCTCGGGCTGGGGAATGACCTCTTCAGGGACGACGGGGTCGGGCTACAGGCCGCTCGGGCACTGAAGGCCGAACTCGAGCTCGAGAAGGGAGCCTCAACCGACCTTAAGCTCGAGGTCGAGGTCTTGGAAAGCCCCCTCTCCGGCCCGGCCATCTTGGACCTCCTCATGGGCTATGATCAGGCCTTCATCATCGATGCGATCAAGACGGGGGAAGGGAGCCCAGGGGAGATCTATGAGCTCGAGCTTGACCCGGCTGAGCTCGGGCTGGGCCGGCTCGAGCCCTCAGCCTCGCTGCACTATGCCGGCCTGCCGGAGGCGCTGGTCCTGGCCTGGAGCCTGGGCCTGGACCTCCCAAAGAGGCTGAAGATCTACGCTGTGGAGGCCGGGGAGCTCTCCCTCGGCGAGGGGCTGACGGAGAAGGTCGCGGAGGCCCTCCCGAAGCTTCTCGCCGAAGTCCGAGGAGAGGTGGAGCGCTTAAGCTCGGTGGCGGCGACCGCTGAGCAGGCTTAAATATAGAGCTCCGGCCTGATCCGGGGGATCAAGGCGGCCAGGACCGCCTGCTCCGTCAGCTCCGTCCGGGTGAGGAGCCCCTTGGAGAGGTAGCCGACCGAGCCCTCTTTCCTCCCGATGTTCGGGATGCCGGTCAGCTCGCTCATCACCTCCCCCACGGCCCGGCCCTGCTTGACCTCTTCGATCACCTTCGGGGGGTAGACGAACCCCGAGCCGTGGCCGACCGTGAGCCGCCCCTCACGGTCGAGGATCGCGCAGAATTGGACATCGAAGTAGACTTGCAACGCGCTATGCCAGACCAGCCCGGCCTCGATCCCCACCCCGAAGTCGGCCCCCTTCAGGGCCTCTCTCGCCCGGCGGACCGCCCCGAGGGCGATCTCCTCCCCGAAGGGCTCCTTGGGGACCCCGGGATCGACCGCCACGGCCTGGACCTCCACCGGCCCGAGGGCCCGCGCGAAGACCGCCCGGACGGCCTCGACCTTCACCGGGTTCTGCGTGCCGACATGGACCTTGAGCAAGCTCATATCAGCCTAGCTTAAGGGCACTGATTGCCCCGCGCAAACAGCGGGGGTAAACTCCTCTTTGGCATGAGGAAGGG
>JAPWVC010000131.1 GCA_028275195.1 Candidatus Acetothermia bacterium | reverse complement strand
GAATAGCCGCTTGGGCACAGACGAAGGCCGCGGTCAGGCCCACCCGGATCATCTTCTCCCAGTCCTCGAGCTTCAGCCCTTCTATGTCGGCATGCTGGGAGTAGCCCGCGTTGTTCACGAGGATCTGCAAGCCCCCGAGCTCCTCCGCCGCCTGGGCCACGAGCCTTCGGGCCTGCTCGGGCTCGCCGACATCGGCTTGGAGGGCGATCGCCCTCCGGCCCAGGGCCTTTATCTTCGCTACCACCTCCTCCGCCCCTTTGCGGTCGTGGAGGTAGTTCACGGCCACGGCGCAGCCATCTTGCGCCAGCCTGATGGCCGTAGCCGCCCCGATCCCCCGCGAAGCACCGGTCACGAGCGCGAGCTTCTCCATCCTCTTGCTCCTTGGCCTTGAGATCGAGCTATTATATCATCTAGCGATAGCGAGCGAGAGGAGGTCCTGATCGTGATGGCGAAGGTCCGAACTAGCGATATCGGAGGCTTCTACCACTTCTATCCGAAGCTGGCGACGGTGGTGACCGTCCGGGCCGGGCGGAAGCGGAACGGGATGGCCGTGGCTTGGGGGAGTCCGATCTCTTTTGAGCCCCCGATCTATGGGGTCTCGATCTCCTCCAAGCGCTATACTTACGGGCTGATCCTCGAGGCGAAAGAGTTTGTGGTGAACTTCCTCCCGATCGGGGCGAGGAAGCTCATCGCCGCCTTCGGGCGGACGAGCGGGCGGGAGTTCGACAAGTTTGATAAGTTCGGGGTCGAGGTCGAGGAGCCGCTCAAGCTCAACTCACCGGTCCTGAAGGCGGCCTATGCCGCTTATGAATGCAAGCTCCTGGACCACCGGACCTACGGGGACCACGACTGGTTCGTCGGGGAGGTCGTGGCCGTCCATTACGATAAGGAACTCTTCTCCCCCGAGGGGGTCCTCGACCTGGAGAGGGTCGCCCCGGCGCTCTATCTGGGGAACGACCTCTACCTCGAGATCGCGAAGAAAGGCGTCTACCGCCTCGGGCGGGAGGAGGTCCTTCAATCCCAATCCTGATGGCATCATGACTTTAGCGATCCTGGGGCTGGTCTTGCTCCTCGCCCTAGGGGCGCTCCTCGGGCAAGCAATCTACCAGAGGCGGGCCTACCGGGCGAGGAGGCTCGAGCGCTGCCCTCATTGCGGGCGATACTACAAGGGGAGTTCGACCTATTGCCCCCACTGCGGCGAGGTGGTGGCGAAGTGGTCCAGCCGGAGGTAGGGCTTACTCGTTGTGGGGGATCTCGATGGTGCTCCCGCCGATGAACTCCCGGACGAGGGCATCTCCGGGGATGAGAGTGGGGTCATTCACCTGCTCGAGGGTCAGCCCTGCGACGGAATCGAGGAGCTTTTGGATTCGCTCATAGCGGATCCGAGCGTCGAGGAAGGAGGCATACTGCTCGAGGTCCTCCCGCTTGGGCCAGAGGCTCTCCTCCCCGGAGAAGAAGGGCTTTAAGGCCGGGAGGTCGAACGGCATCCCCCCGTTGATGACATGGTCGGCCAAGCCCTTGAGGGGGATGATGGAGAAGAGCTCCCCTGCCCGGACATAGTGCCAGTGGAGGAGGGTAGCCAGCGGGGTATGGTTCCGGTGCCTTGCGTCCCGGAGCATCCGGCGAAGCAAGCGGACATCCTCGAATCGGGTGAGCCTCCGCCCGGTCCAGTCCCCCTCCAGAAGCGGGCGCATCACCTCCGGCTCATAGAGTGGGTTCACCGCCTCGATGTAGAGGCGGAACATCACCTTCGGGTCGATCCCCTCGGTGATCGGGGGGTAGAAGCCATGCAAGCAATCGAGCAGCAGGATCTGGTCCGGCTCGCGCTTGATCGGCTTGGTCCCGATCCTTCGCCCCTCCTTGAAGCTATAAACCGGCTTCTCGATCGTCTTCCCCTCGAGCAGCTCCTTCAGGTGCCGGTTGAGGAGCTGGATGTCGATCGCCTCGGGGGTCTCGTAGTTCCGGTCATTGATCCAGTCCGTGGGGTGCTCGATGAGGGGCCAGAAGTAGTCGTCAAGGTTCAGCATGAGGAACCGGAGGCCCCATCTCTCGAGCCGCTCGGCCAGCTTGATGGTAGAGGTCGTCTTCCCCGAGCTTGAGGGGCCGCTGATCCAGATCATCTTGATCTCGTCCCCCGCCTCGAGCCGCCGCAGGAGCTTCTTCGCTGCCTCATCCAACGATTTCTCATACTCGGCGATGGCGGCCTCGATCAGCCCCTTGAGCCTCCCGGAGCGGACGAGCTCATTCAGCCCCTCGACGGTGTCGCAGCCGTGGGCCCGGTTCCAGGCGAGGAGCTTCTCCAGGTAATCCTTGGGGTAGCCGCTCCCGACGAACTGGTCTTCGGTGATCGCCCCCTCGCGGACCCAGTGGCGTCCCCAGCGGTAGCAGGTGTAGGCATCAGCGGTCACGGAGAAGCCGCTGCTCCGCAGGACATGGACCACGACATCCTGGATCTCCTCGACCGTAGGGGGAAAGTTGGCCACGAGGTGGTGCGGCTGGGCATTGAGGCAGACCACGACCATATCCGAGAGGAATTCCGCGATCCCCTCATCGGTCTTCCCCGCGGCGAAGATCCGGTCGTTGACCCCCTCAAGATAGTCCTGCTGGAAGCCGCCGACCGACTTGGCCGCGCGGAGGATCGCCCGGACGATCCTCTCCTGGTCGAAGTTCACAAGAGCGTGGTTCCGCTTCATCACCTTTCCGATCTTGTTCACCACGGCCATGGTAAGGTATTA
>JAPWVC010000025.1 GCA_028275195.1 Candidatus Acetothermia bacterium | reverse complement strand
GGCGCTCCAAGCCCTCGAGAGGTGAGGCTAGCTAGGGCCATCTTCTCTTTCGGGGTGAGAGGGATAGGCTTTCCCATCCGAGAAGGGCAAACCCTCCGTGAGGAGGGGGCGCAAAGCCGCGGATCCCTTGCCGCAGTGAGGGACAGCCGGGCTGCCGAAGATGGGAGTTCCACTTCAGCTCCAGTTCCAGATCCAGGCCCCTGCTCCCTTCAGGGATTGGGGTGGGGGAGGCGCATCTTACCCAAGCCATGAGCCTCCCCGCTTGAGGGGTTTAGCGGGGGTCTTGGCAATCTCCCCCTTTAGGGGTAAGATAAGGGGTGACCGGGCCCAAGCTCGGGTTGAGGTCTCTACCCAAAGCTTGAACGGCGGTTTCTCCCGGCTGCGATGGGCGGGGAGAGCAGCCCGGTCCCTCGCTTTTCCCGCTATCCCTCTCTTTGCTAGCCTGGCCTTCGTCGTCCACTTCCCCAGCTACAGCCCCTCGAACTCGAAGGGGGAGAGGAGGCTGTCCCTCACTTCCATTCCCATCCCCTCTGCTTCCTATGCCATAGGCCCGCCGCTCCTCCTCGTCCTCGTCGATCGATTCCGCAAAGGAGGTGAAGTGGGTAGAGGCCTCTCTGAGGCGAGTAGCGCCCGGTCGGCCCGAGGAAGCTCACCGAGGAAGGTGCGGCGGTCAGGGGAGCTCGAGCGAGCCTGGGGATCTATTGCTCTGCCCGGATCCAAACCCGGCTCGGTTCGATTCGAGCAGAGTGTCGCCCGTCCCTCAGGAGCTCGAGCTCCCCGCTATCCCTTCATTCTGGCAGAGGGAGGGGGTGGAGGCAAAGGGCTCCTCCGAAGCGGAGGTGGAGGAGATGAAGAGCAAGATCCCCTTCTTGGCGTTGGTGCTGCTTAGCCTGGGCCTTTGGCTCAGCCTCGGCCTCGCCGGGGATCCCCAGCGAGGCCTCGATCGAGCTATCTCCGCCGTTGAGGAGGCCCTCTCTTCGGTCCAAGCTATTCAGGCTACTGAGGACTTCCAGGAGGCCCAAGACTTGGCCGAGGATGCGGAGCAGGACCTGAGGGAGGCTATCTCCATCTTGGAGGAGATTGAGATCCCTAACTGGCTCTACCTCCCCGAACAGGGGGCTTTATATTGGCATGGTCCGATCCTCGATCAAGAGACCAATCAGCCGGTTACAGCCGATATCTTCGTCAACGGCCATTGGGTCGCAAGAGCTCAAGAAGTCCAATTCCTCATGTGGCAGACCGAGGAGGAGCCGGTCTGGGTCCGAGTCGAAGCCACTGGATACAAACCTTGGGAGCTTCGCTTCCGCTTCCGTCTTCACAAGCTGGAGGTGATCGAGGGACCGGTCTGGCTAGTTCGGCAGGGGTAGTTAGCTTAGTTGGAAGTTAGCAGGTGTGCATGTTGACAAGAGGTTAGCGAACATGGGAGGGGTGAGCAGGGTCAGAATGCTCCTGGGGCATGGGGTAATGCTGGCCGTCGGGCTCGTGGCCCTAGCCTTAGCTTTGACCTCTTGCTTCGATTCCCCCATCGAAGGAGAGCGCCAAGCCCTTGAGCATGCCAAGCAAGCTCTGGAGCATGCCCAGAGGCTCATCCCTCTCCTCCAGACCCAGCTCTGGGAGGAGGCATACAAGCAGACGGCCAAGGTCAAGGGCGAGCTGGAGGAGGCCATAGCCCAGCTCGACCAGGCTATGAAGGGCTGGGCGAGAAGAGGGCAATCACCCCTCCCCTCCGAGCTCGAGGCCCTCTCGCTCCTCAATGAGGTGGCCCAATCGAACCAGTCGATCCAGGACAAGCTCAGCGCGCCGGAGGAGATCACGACCTCGATCCAGAACCGCTTGATCGAGAGGGCTAAAGAGAATGCTAGGGCCCTCGAGCGGGCAGTTGAGAGGTTAAAGAAGGCAATCGAGCAGAGGCTCTCAGGGGGTGAGCAGGGATGAGGCTCGAGTGGATCCTCCTCCTTGTGGCCTTGATGGCCTTCAGTTACAACTTCGTGCACCAACAGCCCATCACCCTGAGCTTCGATGTCAAGAACCCCCTCTCCCCGGAGGAGCCGACCTTCACCGCCCAAGCCACGACCAGCCTCGGCCCGCTCAAGCTCTCCTACTCCACCTCCTGGGGGAAAAGCTTGGTAAGCAAGCTGGGCTTCGATCTTGAGATCAAGCCCAAGGAGAGCTGGGTCGAGGTCCAGTTTACCACTGATTCCCTCAAGGGGATCCTGGTCGAGAGAGGGGAGCAAGTTCGGGAGGGGGACCTCCTCGGCTTCCACTCCTTGGAGGTTCAGGAGCAGCTTCGCCAACTGGAGGCCAACCTCGCTAAGGAGCAGGATGAGCTTATAAAGGCTGAACTCCAGGCCAAGATCAAGGAGCTTAAGGAGAAGAACGAGGTCCATGCCCTGGTCTCCGGCTGGATAGGGGCCCTCTGGGTCGAGCAGGTCGAGGACCTCCTAACAGTTCATCTTCGAGTAGTTCTAGGGGGAGAAAAATCTTGAAAGTCCGTAATGTCGGTGTATGGCAAAAAATTTTTTCGCGCTCCTCCATCTCCGGAGGAAGCCCTCGCCCTCACTAGCTTCGGCGCAACTCTCTCCGAAGGCCCAACGCTTGATGGAGATCCTGAAAGCGCACGCTCGGGGTGGTGAGGTCGAAATCTCTCAAGAGGAGCTAGCTCGAGAGACCGGGTGGTCGAGAGTGACAATCAGCAGGGGGCTCCAGGAAGCTCAGGAGGCTGGGGTCTTGGAGCGGGTTCGCCGCTCACAACGGCCTAACTACTACCGTCTAAGGGAGGTTTACATCAGTTTACATCAAGCATCCCAAGGGCCTTCTCGCTCTTCCCCCGATGTTGCAGCCAACCGAGGGGCCGAAGGAGGGCAAGATACTCCTAGTGGGTATACCTTGTTGCAGCCAACCGGAGATGAGACCGGAGATGGCACCCTCCTTGGGAGGGAGGAGGTCCTGACCGAGGTCGAGCGGCTGACTGCCAAAGGGGCCAACACCCTGATCTTGGGGTTCGAGGGCTATGGGAAGTCCCACTTGCTCCGGCACCTCTCCTTGGATGGGTTCGCCCATCCCTGCGATGTTCTCATCCATTTCTCCACCCCCGGCCCGGCCAAGGACTTCTTGTTGAACCTGGTGGAGGAGCTCCACCGCCAGGGGGACCTTGCGGAGGGGGTGGAGGTCGAGGAGTTCGAGAAGGCCCTGGGGAAGCTAAAGGTCCGCGAGCTCTTCAAGCTGGTGAGGGATGCCCTAGCCCGCTCGAGGAAGCGCTACCTCCTCCTGATAGACGATATAGACCAGATCACCCCCATGCAGAAGCCGATGCTCCAGGAGCTCCTGGAGCTGAGGAATGTCCAGGTCATCGCCACAGCCAAGACCGAGAAACCGAGGTATGCCAGCCTCTGGCACCACTTCTTCCCGGTCGAGCTTCGGCCCCTCTCAAGAGAAGCGAGCGACCGGCTAGTCGAGGAGTTCATCTCGGGGAGGGGGATCCCCGTGGCCGACGAGAAGAAGAACCTGGAGGTCCTCAAAGAGAGGCTTTACAGGCTCTCGAGGGGGAACCCCCGGGACCTCTTCGCTCTTCTCCGGAGGATCGAGGTCCAGGGGTATGTCGACCGGGAGTATTTGCAAAAGGAGCTCGGTGCGGGCCTGGAGGAGCCGATCATCGACATGACCTGGTTCATCGTGGCCACGGCCGCGATCATCATGGCCGCCCGCTACCTCGGGTTAGGATTGCACGATCGCGGGCTCTACATCCTGGCCGGGATCAGCTATGCCGCGATGATCTTGGTGAGGTGGCTCTCTTACAGGTGGAGAAAGTAAGAGGAGGCGTGCCTCAAAGAAGCCATGAATCCAAAAGGGAAGGAGGTGAAAAGCCCCCTCGGATATTTGATCCAGAGCCTAGCTGCCTTAGGCCTGGGCCATGGCTGGGGCAAAGCTAGGTAGGTAGGGTAGCCGGGCTCTGCGGTCGGTCGGGCAGAATAGGAAACTGGGCTCCCCTTGCCAGCGTGGCGCGCCACGATCGCTAGTTCGGCAGGCTGCGAGGATGCGGGGGTCTTCCATGGCTTCTCTCCCCCAATCTCGGTCCAAAGGTGAGCGGGTATGAGGCTTCCGACCCATATCACCTTCGGGAGCTTGGTCTGGTTCGGCGTCTCCTCCCTTTTTGCCCTCAGGCCGGAGGGAGGGGCGATCGGCCTCGCCGTCCTCGGCTCAGTCCTCCCGGAAGTGGACACCCCTCACTCCCTCGTCGGGTCCTTTACCCGCCCTCTCTCGGAGAGGATCGTCTCCAGGTGGGGCCACCGCTCCGCCACCCACAGCTTCCTCGGCCTCTTCTCCTTAGGGGCGATCGCCTCTCCCCTGGCCTTCTGGCGGTGGACCTGGTGGCTGGCCCTGCTCGTGGGCTTCCTCTCCCACCTCTTGCTGGACATGGGGACTAAATCCGGGGTTCGCCTGCTCTGGCCGAGGTGGGGGAGGTGCGTCTTCCCCGGGGCGGAGAGGCTCCGGTTAGACACCGCTAGTGAATGGGCCGGGAGGACCGAGCTAGTCCTCTTCTCGAGCTTCTTGCTTTTGGCGGTGACCCTCTGGCCTCTAGCGGCCATGGGCCTGATCGGGACCATGCGCTACGCCCTAGGGGACATCGACCAGACCTACGACGACTACCGGAGGATGTCGGCCCAATATGAAGTCCTCTTGCAAGGCCGCTTCCAGGACAACATCAGTAAAGAGCTCTTCGAGGGAGCCTACCCGATCGTGGACATCTTCGGCCAGGGGTATGTGATCTTGCACCAGGGGGAGCTCCGGACCGTCGGGAAGTATGGGGGCTACAACCTCCACCCGCTGAGGGTCCACCTCAAGCAGGGCGAGCCCATTCGTGACCTGACGGTCCAGGTCGACCTCTCCGGCCGCTACATCGCCGATCTCCTCCCCTCCCTCGACTTAGCCAGGGAGCACTACCTCTACGGGACCCTGGAACTGGAAGAGCCGATCGACCCTCCCAATCATCCCGACCGCTGGAATCCCATAACTGGCTCCTCCACCATCAAGCTCAATTTGGCGAGGTGGCAAGACCTCCTCCCCTACCAGGACGAGCGGGTCCGCTCGGGGATCGTGATCATCCGCTCCAGGCTCAAGGGAGAGGAGGCCCAAGCCCTCTTAGCACCTGCCCACACCCCTTCTTCTTCGGCCTCCTCTCCCACCTCTCCTCCTCGCTCGAAACCGGAGCTCGAACCCATTCCTCTCTCTTTCGAGGTCGCCGGCCTCTCCGACTTGCTGGTGAGGGTCGGCCAGGAGGTGGAGGAGGGGGAGCTCCTCGCTAGGCGGTCGTCTTTGCCCCTAAAACGGCAGTTTTTTGCCCTCCAGGCGGCCAGGGCTAGGTACAGGGCGGGCCTCCTGGAGGAGGCCGAAATTTTGCGTCTTGAGCGGCAATTTCAGGAAATGGAGGTGGAATATGAGGTTCGAGCACCCCTTCCGGGGAAGATCACCAAGATCGAGCTCAAAGGCTTCAAGGAGGCCGGCCTGGAGGTCGTCCTTCACCTCCGACCGGACCCTTCTCTTTCTGATCGCCTTGGCCTTGCTGGTGCTGGCAGTAGCCCGCTACCTCCACCATCAACCCCAGCCGAGCCCTTTCCTGGACCCCCATCCGCCACTACAACAAGCACAACTTGCCCCCCGCCTCTTGCTGTTTGCGATCAAGCCCAGATCCTAGCGGTGGTGGATGGGGATACCATCGATCTCCTCCTCGGGGGAAGGCAGGAGCGAGTCCGGCTCATAGGGGTAGATACCCCGGAGACCAAGCACCCGGACAAGCCGGTCGAGTGCTTCGGGCCGGAAGCGAGCCAGTTCACCGCTCAAACCCTGGACCAGCACCAAGTCTGGCTGACATATAAGCCGGACGAGCGCTACGACAAGTATGGCCGCCTGCTCGCTTACCTCTGGCTCAACTTAGATGGGGATCCCGAGGTCGAGCTCTTCAATGAATGGCTTATAAGCCAGGGCTACGCGCGGGTCTATCCCTTCTTCCCCTTCGAGTTCCTGGACCATTTCCGCCAAGCGGAGGCTCAGGCCCAAAGCCAGGGGTTGGGCCTCTGGAAGGAGTGCGGGTATCAGCCCTACCGGTGAGCCCGATGTAATAGCCAACCAGAGAGGAGGCGGATTTGATGCGCTCTTCAGGGTGTAATAGCCAACTAGAGGGGGCGGGGGGCTATGTGGGGACCAAGGTAGTGACGAAGAGGCTGAAGGACGGGACAGTCAAGCGATATCGGTATTACCAGCTGATGAGGACCTACCGCAAGGGGAAGAGGGGCAAGACCCAATACCTCGAATACCTTGGGAAGGATCCTCATCGGTATCGGCGATCCCCCGCTGTAATAGCCAACCGAAATAGGCAAGATCCTTCCCCTCTTTGTGGCGTGTCACCCGATGTAATAGCCAACCGAGATCCTCCCCCTCCCCTGGATTTGGAGGTGCTCCCTCCCGAGGGTCAGGGCCTCTGGTCCTTCCCTCTCTATCGTGCGACTTGTCGGAGATGTGGGAGGAAGTTCGAGATGATCAAGTTCGAGGTCGAGATGGGGCACTATCTCTGTCACAAGTGCCGGTTCGAGATCATCCGCCTCGGTGAGAGATCGGCTTGGCCAGGGTATTGATGAAGACATCCTTCCCCTTTGGAAGTTGACTTCTCGATCAGGGACCTTGACAGCGCTGCTGACCGTAGTCATAATGCCGCTGGCGGGGTCGCTCCCTTCCTGTGCTTCATTTGGTTCACCTCCAATGATCAAATGCAGCCTGCGAACGGGCGGCCCCGCCACCCGCCTCCTTTCCTTCCAGGGGTATAATGCTTGAGGGCGGGGTTGCCCTCCCCCCTTCTCTGCCCTGCGAGGGTTACTACCGATCACCTCCCGGTGTAACTGGGCCTTCGGGGCCGAGGGAGGGCGGCCCCGCCGCTTTTTAGCTCGCCGCCCGCCGCCTCCTTTGCCCCGCCGCTTTCTAGCCTCGCCCGCCCTCCGCCGCCCTCACGCGCCCACCTCCTCGCCCTTTTTGGCCCGGTGCTCGCTCGCTTCAAGGTCGCTGTGCTCCCTCCGCCTCCGGCGGCCCTTGCGGGTTCCGCTCGCTCCGCTCCGGGCCTCTTTTAGGCTCGGAGGTGGTGCGCATGTTCGGGCGGCTTCGGTGCGGGCTTTTTCGGCTGCGGCGGCGGGTCTTCGTCTGGCGGCGGGGCGGCTCGCCCTTCTTGGTCTTCGGCCCTTGTCGCGCCTGCCCCTCGCGCGGGTTCTGCCTCGGGCTCCGGCCCTTGCGGTTCTGGGGCTGTGCCCGTTGCTGCCTCTGGTGGGCCCGCTGGGGTTGGCTCTTCCGCTTGGCCGTCGCCCTCGGCTTGGCCCCGCGCTCGGGGCTGGCCGGCGCTCCAAGGGCCGTGCGTCGCCCGCGGCGGTGGTAGGCTCGCGGCGAGGCCGCCCTCGTAGCCATGCCGAGGGCTTTATTTTTTCTTGCTCTCATCCCGAGGGAGGCGGCGGGAGATGGCTATGAGGGTTGGGCTGCTTGTGGGTTTGGTTTGGTCTGTCTGGGCTGATGTGCGGGGGAGGGCTCCGCCCTGGGCTTGTGGACGGCGTCGCCCCCTTCCCCCTCCGCGGGGGTTGCCCTCTCCGTTTCGCATGAGGACTCCCAAGCAAGAAGCAATCCAAGGGCCTCATGCAAAACGGAGAGGCTGGAGCTGTGCTTTCAGCACCAGAGCAAAGGCAGGGCCAAAGGGCTTTTCATCTCTTTCTCTTCAAGCAAAGGGGAGGGGAGGAGGCAGCTTGGGCGGCTGGGGGAGGGGAGGCCAGGCCGGGCTGGGGGATGTTGCAGCCAAGAGGCGCGCCTCAACCGGCTGAAGAGCCCTTCTAATCCCGCCTTTCCCTCGATAGGGACATTCGTCACCTATCGATTTTGCCCAATGGAAGGGCATTATCTCCTCTGCCACCTGCTTGAATTATGCCCTTCCATTGCTCATTAGCGATTTTCTCTCATCCTCTTCCCAATTGAGCTATCTTCACTCCCTCCTCTTGACAATCGCCCCAGGATGTGCTATATTCGTGCTTGGAGGTGAACCAAATGAAGCAGAACGCTTCTCTGGATCAGACTCAAGCGAAGCTGGTTCGCCTGGAGAGGGCGAAGTCCATCCTGGAGCGGCAGCATCTCTTCCCCATCTTCGGGAAGGAGCAGAACTTCATCTGCTTCTCTCAAACGCAGGAGGGGAAGCGGATCTACCTGGTCGATTTGGGGGAGGTGGCTTGCACCTGCCCTGACCATGCCAATGGCGCTCCCAATGGCTGGTGCAAGCATTTGGTAGCGGCCTGGCTCCTGGTCAATCATCCCAACGATTGGAGGGATTGGCTCCCCGATTGGGCCAAGGAGGCCAAAGCCAAGGAAGATGAGAAGGGAGACGAGCCTCCGAGCCCTCTCGGGAAGGCTCTGGCGGAGCTCTCCGATGAGGCCCTCGAGCGGCTGATCCTGCTCGCCCATGCGGAGCAGCAGGAGCGGGATTACAAGCGGAAGGTGGCGGAGCCTGGGGCTTAGTGCCCCGGGCTCCTTTTTGGAGGTGATCAAGATGCTCGAGGAGATCATGACGATGACGGCTGGGGAGCAGGCCGAGGCCGCAGCAGAAGCCAAGAATGAAGAGAGGCGAGCCTCTTGGGCGGGGATGCACCCGGACTATCTGGCCTTCCTCCTCCAGGAGCTGGCCTACGAGCGCTCCTTGAGTCTGGCGGTGGGCCGGGCAGTGAATGATCCGACCATCAAGACCCTGGAGAGGATGATCCGGGAGGAGCTGGACAGGTGGGGTTTATCAGAGAGGCAGGAGTTAGAGCTAGCGGAGATCTTGGCTGAGCGGCACGGGTCGAGGCTGGAGGAGCCTCACTAGGAGTGTGAGCCTCGCTCTGGGCGGAGGGTCGGTCTCGGGGCCCTCCTGCCCAGAGCGAGGATGCTTCCCCCTCCGGGGGAGATTGGGAGGGGGAACAAAAGGAAGGAGAGCATGATGAGGGAATGGGACTGCGGCTCATTCGACAGCAGCAATGGCCGGTTCTGGAACAGGCTGACCGTCAAGGAGACACCAGAGGGCTATCAGGTTTTGTTGGTGAGCTATGACCGGGACGCGGGCATGAGGAAGACCGAACAGCTCCTCGGGACCTTCCCCAGCTTAGAGACCGCCCGCGTTCTGGCCTGGCAATTCTCGAAGGGAAGGAGGTGATCGGAATGCTAAGGAGGCTTGACCTCACGGATCGCCGGAGCTGGATCGGGTTCGGGATCTGGCTGGCGGTGGTGGCCACGCTGCTCGTCCTAGCCTTCGCTCAGCCGAACCCCTTCCGCCAGCCAGCCCGGGCCGACCAGGCCAACTGGATCATAAACACATTCTCGATCGACCGCAAGCCCAGGATCGAGCAAGGAGACCTCACCTACCTCAACCTCTTCTTCTCCAGCTCGATCCTGGCTGAGCTTTGGGACATCATCGCTCGGGAAGGCCCGATCACCGATTGGGCGGACATCAAGGACGCTACCGACAAGATCGGGAAGAGCGACCTCTACCGCCTCTCTGTCTTCTATAACCTCACGGGCTCGATCGAGGATTAAGCAAGCGAGTGAGCAAGAGGCCGGGCAAGGGGGCTTTGCCGGTTGAGCCCAAGCGATCAACCGGCCCCATCCCCTTTAAGCAGCTCGGGGGCATCGAGGAGGCGCGCCTCCCCCCTCGCTGCTTGCCATCGGCGATAAGGGGGATGAAAAAAATAAGGCGCCGATGGCGGGGAGGCTAAGCTTGACGGCTGCCTCCAATCAAGGCCATAATCGAGCGGAGAGGGGCGGTGCGTATCACCTCCAAAATGAGCTGAGCAGCGCATCGTCCCTCTTCTCTTCTTTTTGGCTCGATGGCTTGATTTGATGATGGAGCCTAGGCCGGCCCCGGCTCGCACCTTAGCTTAGGTCTGTCCCGGTCTCAAGCTAGAGCGACGCTTCGCACGGGGCCGGCCTTGGAAGGGGGGCCTTGCCCCACCCGCCCGTGCGCGGCCCCCCTGCCCCCAGCTCCCCAATAAGGCTGGCCGGGGCTTATTCGCGCCCGCCCCTCCCTCCTCCATGAGCCTAGGCGAGGCCGCCCCTCTTCCGCATTGCGCTCGCCTCTCCTCGGCCTCGGCTCGTCGGGCCGCTTTGCTCTTCTGCTCGAGGCCAAGCTGTCACCTCCTTCCTCCGCTCAGGTTAGCGCCGTCCTCGAGGGCTCCAAGGTCGCTTACGCTCCCTCCGCTAACGCGGCCCTTACGGGTTCCGCCCTCTGCGGGCGGCGCTTCTACCTTCGCTCCGGAAAGGAGGTGATTTAGATGTCCTGGCTCTCGCTTTCAGAAGAGCAGCGGCTCCTCCTCGCCTCGGCAATCGAGGAGGCTCGCTTGTGCGATCGGCTCCTCCGCCGCCGCTCCGATGGGAGCGTCGAGCGGCTTGCGATCGGCTTCCGCGTGCTCGTCGATCTCCTCTTGGCCATCGCGGCGGAGGAGCCAAAGGAAGGGGCGGCCTCGCCTCAGAAATAGCAGGCTCATTGGAGGTGACGGTCGGGGCGGGCGCAAGCCCCGGCCACCTTTTATATCCCCGCCCGCCCACCCCTGCTTGGCGCGGCCGGCGGAGGCGAGCCTTGCACCTCGGGCTTGTGGACGGCGTCGGCTCCTCAGATCGCGGCGTCCGGCGTGGCGCGCCACGCTGCGCACGGCCGCGCCCCTTGCTAAGCCCGGCGGGCGAGCCTGATGATCGAGCGGGCTATCAGACCGGCCAAGATCCCTCCAGCGGCGGAGGAGAGGGCCACGACGGCAAACCAAAGCCAGGTGTCGGCTAAGAAGCCGGCCAGGATGAGGCCGAGGCAGCCTCCGATCTGGTAGCCGACCGCGACGGGATTATGTGCCTCAATCATCGCCGGGATTATATCAGGAATCCCGGCAGCTGTCCTCTTGGCGATCCAAGCATTTTGGGGTATAAAGGGGAAGGGCAAGGAGAGCGATAAATATGGTCAAAGAGGGAGAAGGGATCACGAAGGAGGTCCTGACAGCTGAAGAGCTGGCTCGTTACCTGGGGTTCAACAGGAACTGGATCTACCGCCAGGCCGAGGCCGGCGAGCTCCCAGGGGTGAAGCTGGGGAAGAGCTGGCGATTCAAGAGATTCAAGAGATCTGTCATTGATAGGTGGCTTGAGGAGAGGATCCTTTCCAAGCCCGAGGCCGAGGGCGAAGCCGAGGTCGAGGCTAGGGTGAAAGCTAAGGCCGAGGCTGAAGCCGAGGTTAAGGCTAGGGTCGAGGAGGGAGAGCTCCCGCCCGAGGCCGCTCTTCTCCTCGAGAGGGTCTTTGGGGTGATCAAGAGCCATCCTAGGGGCTTGACCCTCCCTAAGATCGGTGAGGAGCTTGGGGTGGATTGGAGGAGGCTCACCTACTTCGTCAACCGGCTTGTGGAAGAGGGGAGAGTGAGGAGGAGCGGGCCTCCGGGGAGGATGTACTTCCCTGTCGAGTGAGGGAATTAATGAAGCTTGAGGCTACATTCACCTTAGAGCGAGAGACCAAAAACACTTACCGCTACCAAGAGGAGCCCTCGGGCTCAGGTAAGTCACCGGTCATCGGCACACTCTACATCCAGAAGTGGGCGGTCGGCTCCCCTCCACCTCGGAGGCTCCGCCTCATCGTGGAGGTCGAGGGCGAGAGCTGAGCTTAGCCCGGCTAGGTAAGAAGGCTTCATTAGGAGGGCAAGATGGAGGAGGCTAAGGGCGGCTTAGAGGAGAGGGTAGCGCGGATCGAAGGGATCCTGAGCCAGATGAATGAGAGGCTCAACCACCTCGAGACCGAGGTTAGCGGCCTGAGGGCCGAGTTCAACGGGGGATTGGACAGGTTTGAGAGCAGGGTAGAGGCTAGGTTCAATCAGCTCTTCTATGCCGTGATCACGAGCTGGGTGACGATCATCGCTGCCCTCTTGGTCGCCATCTTCAAGGGTTGAGCTTTAGCTTTGTCGAGCTTCGTTGTCCCCTCAGGCTTTTGATATAATCTGATCCCTGGAGGGGGAAGGAAGGGAGGTGAGGGAGATGGCACCTGTCCTAGAGGCACCAGTTAAGGAAGTTGAGGTCGAGACGACCCCGCTGACGCCGGAGGAGGAGCTCCGGATCCTCGAGGAGCGGGCCCTCAGGCTGGGGATGGCGCCCGAGGAGCTCTCGAAGGTTAGAGCGATTGGCCGCTGCCCCGCTCAAATCCGGACTAGGGTCACCATGCTCCGGCGCTGGCTCGCCGCTCGCTTGGGCTAGCTTGAACACCACTCAGGGGGTGTAGAGGGAGGGCTTTAAGTCCTTTCCTTTTGGCTATCAGCTGATGGCCAAAATGGCCGCGTCTTCTAAGCAAGGCCGGGAAAGCCCCTCTTGCCCAGCCTGGGCGGGCATGGTAAGATTATCTTACCATCTGAGGGCGAAGGAGGGGAAGAGAGATGTCGCTTGAGGCTCGTCCCTCGCGATCCGCTTCGGAGGTGCGCCTCCTGGAGATGACCAAGCTCTCGACCAAGGGGCAGGTGGTCATCCCAAAGAGGCTCAGAGAGGCGCTCGGCCTGGAGGTCGGCGACCATCTGGTGCTCCTACTTGAGGGGGATCGGCTGATCCTGCGGAAGCCCTCCCTCGATGAGCTCCTCGAGGAGTCCGAACGCAACTACCGTGAGAGGAAGACCCTCTCCCATGAGGAGGCCTTTGAGGGGCTGAGCTAATGTGGGAGCTGCGCTATGATCCCCGTGTGCGCAAGCAGTTGGAACGGATCAAGGACAAGAGGGTCATTAAGCGGCTCGAGGAGTCGGCCCTGAGGTTGAAGGATCATCCTTACCTTGGGAAGGGGCTGGAAGGTTACCCCGATCTCCGCTCCTACAGGGTAGGGACGCCAGGAGGAGAATATCGGATCATCTACCGCCTAATGGAAGCGGACCATGTAATCTTCATCATCCTCATCGCCTCCCGCGAGGAGGTCTATCATCTCCTGAAGCGCCGCTTCTCTTGAGATCTCGCCGGCTGATCCGAGAAGTCTCCACTTGCTGGACAGTCTACCAGGCCCACTCCTGGTCGGGATACCTTGATCCCTTAAGAGACCTCTCCCGGCCGCCTCTCGCGATGGGGATCAAATTCCCTCCCCTTGGTCTTAGAAGTCTGCCACTTCCAGACCATGGTCCAGTAAGTTTGCCTTGACAGGGACCTCCTGAGGGCATATGCTTTGTTGGAATATCCAACTATCTGACTGTGGGAGGAAGCGATGCCACTGGTGAAGGTCAAGGGGAAGTATCAGGTGACCATCCCCGCGGAGATCCGCAAGGAGCTCAACCTCAAGGTCGGCGACTATCTGGAGGTCGAGGCCCGAGGTTCATCGATCGTCCTCAGGCCGAAAGCGGTGATCGACCGGGAGAAGGAGGAGGCCTGGGAGAGATTGAAGGAGCTCTTGGAGAGGGTTCACCAGAAGATCGGGGAGGTCCCCGAGGAGGAGGTCGAACGGGATGTGCTGGAGGCGATCAGGGC
>JAPWVC010000011.1 GCA_028275195.1 Candidatus Acetothermia bacterium | reverse complement strand
GCCGGTCGGGCCATTCCGCTGCTTCCCGATGATCACCTCAGTGGGGCTGACCTCACTCTTCTCCACCCCCTCTTCCTCGTCGTAGTAGCTCTCGCGATAGATGAAGGTCACGACATCGGCGGTCTGCTCGATCTCTCCGCTCTCGCGGAGGTCCGAGAGCCGCGGACGGTGGGCCTCGCGCCGCTCCGGAGCCCTGGAGAGTTGGGAGCAGGCGATGACCGGGACCTGGAGCTCGCGGGCCAGGGCCTTCAACCCCCGAGCGATGTGGGAGATCTCCTGCTCCCTGGTGCTGTTCGTCCCCCGCAAGCCGCTCTCCACCAACTGGAGGTAGTCGACGATCAAGAGGTCGATCTCGTGCTCAGCCTTCATCCTCCTTGCCCGGGCCTTGAGCTCCATGATCGAGAGGCTCGGGGTGTCGTCGATCACGATCCGGCTCTCGGCGAGCTTCCTCGCCGCCTCAGCGATTGCCCGCCACTTCTCGGCCGGGAGGAACCCCGAGCGGAGCTGGTGAAGATTGATCTTGGCCTCGCCCGCGAGGAGCCGCTCGAGCAATTGCTCCTTGGTCATCTCCAGGGAGAAGATCCCCACCCCCTTCCCCTCCCTCAGGGCCACATTCCTGGCGATCGAGATGGCCAAAGAGCTCTTCCCCATCGCTGGGCGGCCGGCAATGATGATCAAGTCGGAGGGCTGGAGCCCGGCGGTCATCTCATCGAACTCTTTAAAGCCCGTGGCCAAGCCGGTCACGGTGTGCTTCTCCGGGTCGCGGTGGAGCCTCTCGAGGTTGCTGATGTGCTCATGGAGGAAATCCTTGATGAGATGGTATTTCGGCTCCGTCCCGAACCTGGAGATCCCGAAGATCGCCTCTTCCGCCCGGTCGAGGACCACCTCCAACTCCTCCTCCTCGTTGAACCCGAGCTCGGCCACGGCCTTCCCCGCGGCGATGAGGGCCCGGAGGACCGCCTTCTTCTTCACGATCTCCGTGTAATACTCCACTGAGGTTGTGGTCGTCACCAGCCCGCAGAGCTCGCTTAAGTAGACCCGCCCGCCGACGGCCTGGAGCTGGCCTAGCTCCTCCAAGCGGTTGGCCACTGCAATCAAGTCCGGAGGCTTCCCCTTCTCGAACAGCTCCAAGATCGCCCGGTAGATGAGCTGGTGGGGCTGCCAGTAGAAGTCCTCCGGCTTGAGCTGGGCCAAGATCACCGGGAGGGTGGTCTCCGGCTCGGCCATGGCTGCGCCGAGGACCAACTGCTCCGCCTCGCGGTTCCTCGGGAGTGGGCGGGGGAACTCGCGCTCCTCTATCATCTTGATTAAATTATAGTTCTGTCCTTCCCGCGGTTCAAACCCCAGTTGAACGGAGGAGCCGCGTGTGGTATATTCACCCAGCGAGGCTCGGGCTTACGGCACTAAGGAGAAAGGAGGAGGGAATGTGGAACTTCTAACGATTAAGGAGCTCTTGGAGACGGGGGTCCACTTCGGCCACCGGGTCCGGAAGTGGAACCCGAAGATGAAGCCCTTCATCTTTACCGAGCGGAAGGGGATCCACATCATCGACCTGGAGAAGACGATCGCTTACTTCACTGAGGCCTATTATTTCGTGCGGGACCAGGTGGCCCAGGGGAAGGAGATCCTCTTCGTCGGGACGAAGCGGCAGGTCCGGGAGACGATCGCGGAGGAGGCCAAGCGCTGCGGAGCCCATTATGTGAACCGCCGCTGGCTCGGGGGGACCCTGACGAACTTCGAGACGATCAGGGCCCGGGTGAAGCGGATGAAGGAGCTGGAGCAGCTCGAGGCCGAAGGGAAGCTGGAGAAGCTCCCCAAGAAGGAGGCCATGGCCCTCCGCCGGGAACTGATGAAGCTCCAACGGAACCTCGAGGGGCTCCGGAACATGGAGCGGCTCCCGGGAGTCCTCTATGTCATCGACTCCACCGTCGAGGAGAACGCGATCCGCGAGGCGAGGCTGATGAAGATCCCCGTCGTGGCCGTGGTCGATACCAACTGCGACCCCGACTTGGTGGACTACCCCATCCCGGGGAACGATGACGCGATCAAGGCCACGAAGCTGATCACCTCCAGGATCGCCGATGCCGTCCTCGAGGGGCGAGAGGGGGTCTCGGCCCCCGCCCCGACCCCGGCTCCGACGGCCCAGGCTGCTGAGGCCGTGGCCGCAGATGCGGGGCCGGCGAGGAATGGTGCGGACGAGGAGCTCGAAGAAGGGGCTGCCGCGGAAGCATAGTATCGAGAATCAATGTAAGGAATAAGGAGGAGGGAGCGTGCCAGAGGTCACGAATGAGCTGATCATGGCCCTCCGGGCGGAGACCGGGGTGGGGATCATGGATTGCAAGCGGGCTCTCCTCGAGACCAACGGGGACATCGAGGCGGCCAAGCGGCTCCTCCGGGAGCAGGGGAAAGAGCTCTTCTCCCGGGCGAGCGAGGCCGTGGAGGGGCGGGTCGCTTCCTACATCCACCACAGCGGGAAGGTCGGCGTCCTAGTGGAGGTCGACTGCCAGACGGACTTCGCCGCGGAGAGCGCGCCGTTCAAGGAGTTCGTCAAGGAGCTGGCGATGCACATCGCCGCGGCCAGGCCGCGCTACCTCAGGCCTGAGGATGTCCCGGAGGAGGTGCTCGCACAAGAGCGAGAGATCTACCGCCACCAGGCGGAGGCCGAGGGGAAGCCGCCTCAGGTGATCGAGAAGATCGTTGAGGGCCGGCTCAAGAAGTTCTATGCCGAGGCCTGCCTCCTCTGCCAGCCCTATGTGAGGGACCCGCAGAAGACGATCGAGGACCTCCTGGGCGAGCTGGCCGCGAAGGTGAGTGAGAAGGTCGTCATCAGGAGGTTCGCCCGGTTCGAGGTCGGGCGGAATGAATGAAAAGCGGACCCCGAAGGGGGTGGACCGTCAGGAGCGAGCCCGCAAGGGTGCCCGACGCCTCTTGCTCAAGATCAGCGGGGAAGCCCTGGCCGCTGAGGCCGGGAGCGGGATCGGAGAGCCGGCCCTCGAGCGGCTGGCCGGGCTCCTCGCCTCCGCTGCCAAGTTAGCAGAGCTGGCTATAGTGATTGGCGGGGGAAACATCGTCCGCGGGGCCACAGCCGGCTCGGGCTTGGATCGGGTGGCCGCGGATCAGATGGGGATGCTCGCCACGGTCATCAATGGTCTGGCCCTCCAGAGCAAACTGGAAGAGCATGGGATAAGAGCCCTCCTCCAGTCGGCAGTCGCGACGCCCTTCACTGAGCCGCTCGACCGGCGGGAGGCGCTCGCGGCCCTAGAGCGGGGGGAGCCCGTGATCTTCGCCGGTGGGACGGGGAACCCCTTCGTGACGACCGATACGGCCGCGGCCATCCGGGCGAGCGAGATCGGAGCGGAGATGCTCCTGAAAGGGACGAAGGTCGATGGGGTCTATACCGCCGACCCGGCGAGGGACCCCAAGGCCCGGAAGCTCGACCGGCTCTCCTATCAAGAGGTCTTAGCCCGCGACCTGGGGGTGATGGACCTCGCGGCGATCGAGCTCTGCCGGCGGAACAAGATCCCGATCCTGGTCTTCAACCTCTTCAAGGAGGGGGAGCTGGAGCGGGCGGTCCGCGGGGAGCCGGTGGGGACGCTTATCAGTTAGAGCTAGAATACCTTCGGGACATCGAAGTAGTCACCCCGCCGCTTGGGGGCATTCTTCAGGGCTTCTTCAGGGGGTAGGGACTCCCGGGGCTCGTCCTCCCTCCAGGCGCTCCCGAGCGTGGGGACATGCTTGAGCGGCTCGACCGCCGAGGTATCGAGCTCTTGGAGCTTCCGGAAGTAGGAGAGGATCTGGCCCAACTGCTCCTGGAAGAGTTCGATCTCCTCCTCGGTGAGCTTGAGCTTCGCCAGTTTAGCGATGTGCAGGACCTCTTCCCGGCTGATCACCCTAGAACCTCGCCCACTCGAACCGGCCGCCGAACCGCCTCATGAACTCCGTCACGAGCGGATGATTCGGCTCGGCCCCGATCAGCTTGAACGCCTCCTCTCGGGCGAGCTTCAATAGCTCGAGATCTCGCAGGAGATCAGCGGCCTTAAAGGTCGTGTCCAGGCCGTGCTGGGCCGGGCCGAGGAGCTCCCCCGGGCCGCGGATCTTAAGGTCTTCTTCCGCGATCCTGAAGCCATCGGCGATCTCCCGGAAGGCCTCGAGCCGTAGCCTCGCTTCCTCGGTCTTGGGGCTGGCAAGGGCAAAGCAGAGGGCCTCCTGCCCCGCTCGGCCGATCCGGCCCCGGAGTTGGTGTAATTGCGCCAGGCCGAACCGGTCGGCATGCTCGATCACCATGATCGAGGCGTCGGGGACATCGATCCCGACCTCGACGATCGTCGTGGCCACCAGGACCGCCAATTCCTTCCTCCGGAAGGCATCCAGGACCTCCCGCTTCTCCGCCTCGCTCACCCGGCCGTGGAGGAGGCCGACCTTGAACTCCCGGAATGGGCCCCGGGCTAGCTCCTCCGCCATCTCCGTGGCCGCGCGGAGGTCCAGCTCCTCTGACTCCTCGATCAAGGGGTAGATGATGAACGCCTGCTCGCCCTTCGCCAGCCTCCCCTTGATGAGCTGATAGACCTCCTCTCGCCGCTCCTCCGCCACCCAATAGGTCCTGATCCGCCGCTCAAAGGGGAGCTCATCCAAGATCGAGATCTCGAATTGGCCGTAGAGGATGAGGGTGATCGTCCTCGGGATCGGGGTGGCGCTCATCACCAGGACATCGAGGTCCTCGCCCTTCTTCTCCAGCTCGGCCCGCTGGATCACCCCGAAGCGGTGCTGCTCGTCGATCACCGCCAGGCCGAGGCGCTTGAACCGCACCTCGTCCTGGATGAGGGCGTGGGTCCCGAGCACGAGGTCGACCTCCCCGCGCTCGATCTGGGCCCGCATCATGGCCTTCTCCCGCTCGGGGAGGCTCCCGATGAGGAGCCCCACTCTAATCGGGAGCCTCGCCCGCTCGACCAGCTCGGTGATCATGCGGTAGTGCTGCTCAGCCAGGATCTCCGTCGGGGCCATCATCGCCGCTTGGTAGCCGCTCGCATGGGCGATGAGGCAGGCGATCAGGGCCACTACGGTCTTCCCGCTCCCCACATCCCCCTGGAGGAGGCGGTGCATCGGGCGGGGTGCGGCCAGGTCCTCTCTGATCTCGGCGATCGCCCGCCGCTGGGCCGGTGTGAGCCGGAAAGGGAGGGCAGCGATGAACTCCTCGAGCTGCTCATCCTCGATCGAGAGGCTCCGGCCCGGCCGGTCCTGCACCCTCCGGCGCTCGAGGGCCACCCCGATCTGGAAGAGGAAGAGCTCCTCGAAGGCCAAGCTCCGGCGGGCGAGCTCGAACTCCTCGAGGCTCTGGGGGAAGTGGATCTTGAAGAAGGCCTCTCTCCGGGGGAGGAGGCCCAAGCGGAGGCGGACCTCTTCGGGGATCAGCTCGCCGATCTCATCTTGATAGAGCGCGAGGTTCTCCCGGATCAGCCGGAGCAGCGTCCCCTGGGGGAGCCCCTCGGTCCCGGGGTAGACCGGGACGAGCCGCCCGGTGAGGAAGTTCTCCCCCGCGGGCTCCCAGACGGGGTTAGTGAGCTGGACCGTCCCGAAGGCCCGCTCGACCTCCCCGAAGAGCGCGACCTTCATCCCCACCGTGAACTGCTTCTTCAGCCAGGGCTGGTTGAACCAGACGGCATAGGCCACCCCGCTCAAGTCCTGGACGGCGACCTTGAGGATCTCCAAGTCCCTCCGCGGACGGATGGTGTCGATCGCGCTCACCCGGCCTTGGATCGTGGCCCGCTCGCCGTGCCTTAAGGAGGCGATCCGCTTGACCTGAGAGCGGTCCTCGATCCGCCGGGGGAAATACAACAATAGGTCCTCGATCGTCTCGATCCCAAGCTTATTCAGCAGCTCGGCCCGCCTCTCCCCCACCCCCTTGGCGTAGCGGACGGGCGAGCTCAAGGGGGCTAGGCCCCCTTTTGGCCTCTTGGAGGGAGGCGCGCCGACCTCCACGGCCCGGAGGAGGTCCTCCAATTCCCGGATCGCCTCCCGCCTCTCCGGGAAGGCCATCGCCGCGTAGCCCCGGGCCTGGGCCCTCAGCGCGGCGGCCAGCTCCGCGCCCGCGGAGTCTAGCTCCAACTCCGAAGCGGCGTGCTCGATGAAGCCCTCCAGGCCCCCTATGACCGCGCGGTCCTGATACCCCTCCCGCTTCTCCAATTGGAGGACCTTCGCTAGTCGCGCGAGCAGCTCATCTCTCGCTTGTCCGGCCATCAGGGCTATAATATAATACCAGCGCTCTTATCGCCAAGGGGATGGAATGAGGCTCATCTTCATCGGCTCCGGGGAGATCGGGGTCCCGACCCTCGAAGGGCTCGCCCGGGCCCACGAGGTCTGCGCGGTCTTCACCCGGCCCGACCGGCCCGCGGGGCGAGGGCAGCGGCCCCAGCCGACCCCGATCAAGGAGGCTGCGCTCAAGCTGGGGCTCCCGCTCTACCAGCCGGAGAGCGTCAAGCTCCCCGAGAGCCTCGAACTGATCCGGGGGCTCGAGCCGGAGCTGATCGTCGTCGCCGCTTACGGCGAGATCCTCTCCAAGGAGCTCCTGTCCATCCCCAAGCGGGGGGCGATCAACCTCCATGCCTCGCTCCTCCCCAAATACAGGGGCGCCGCCCCGGTCCAGTGGGCCATCATCCGCGGGGAGAAGGAGACCGGGATCACCACCTTCCTCATGGACGAGGGGATGGACACCGGCGAGATCCTGGTGCAGCGGGCGATCCCGATCGAGGAGGAGGACACCGCCGGCTCGCTCTATGCCAAGCTCGCCCAGCTCGGGGCGGAGGTGATGCTCGCGACGCTCGAGGGGCTGGAGCGGGGGACCCTGAAGCCGCGGCCGCAGGACCACTCTCAGGCCACTTATGCCCCGAAGATCAAGAAGGAGATGGGGCAGCTCGACTGGGCCAAGCCGAGCCGAGAGCTCTTCAACCTGATCCGCGGGCTAAATCCCGATCCCGGGGCCTTCACCTTCTTCAGAGGGAAGCGGCTGAAGGTCCACCGGAGCCGGGTCATCCCCGGCGAATTCCCCGGGAGCCCCGGAGAGGTCGTGGATGTGAAGTCCGGGCTCATCGTCAAGGCCGGGGATGGGGCTCTCGAGCTCCTGGAGGTCCAGCCGGAGGGGAAGAAGAGGATGAGCGGCCCGGACTTCGTCCGGGGGTATCGGGTAGCCAAGGGAGAACGGCTGGGGCAGTGAGCCCTCGGGCTGGCTCAACTCAGCCTAAGTGGAGCCCGAACAGGCCGCTCTCCTCCTGTCGCCGCTCGAGCTTAATCCTGAGCCGCTTGATGTAAAGCTCGTTCACATTGTGGACCTTGGCTGAGAGGAGGTGGCCTCCCATGACCGTCCCATCCCGCCGCCCGAGGACCGCATGGCAGTGCGGGAAGGGCTTGCCATCCTTGAGGCTCAGGTTGCACTGGAGCGAGAGGAGCTCCGCGGGCTCCTTGAGCTCATGCTCTTCGTAGGCCGAGCCATTCCAGTAGCCGAGCTTCGCCTCACGGACCATCCCGATCCCAAAGACCAGCCCGGCCTCCACTCCCAAGCCCGCCAGTCCCTCCAAGAGGTCCTCACCGTCCTCAAGCTTGACGATCAGCTCGCTACCCGATCCCGCCTTGATCATCGCTAGCCCTCCTCGTCGCAATGATACCCGATCGAGGTTGCCGGGGGAGAAGCGATTCCCTAACCTTAGCCTGGGGCGGAGATGGAACTGAAAGAGATGGTCCTCGAGGTCGCCCGCCGGCTGGAAGGGGAATATGGGAGGCTGGAGTGGCGCCCTCACGGCGATCCCCTAGATGTCCTGATCAAGACGATCCTCTCTCAGAACACTAACGATGCCAACCGGGACCGGGCCTATGCCGGACTGAAGGCGCGGTTCCCCACATGGGAGGCCCTGGCCGCCGCCCCGGTGGAGGAGTTGGCGGAGGCGATCAGGCCCGGAGGGCTCCATCACGAGAAGGCTCGGAGGATCAAGAAGCTCCTCCAGGAGCTGGCCGCCCAGCAGGGGAGGTATTCACTCGATTACCTTGAGCCCTTGAGCACTGAGGAGACCCTGGCTGAGCTATTGAAGTTCGAGGGCGTGGGGAAGAAGACCGCGGGGGTGGTCCTGCTCTTCTCCCTCGGGAAGCCTTACTTCCCCGTCGATACCCACATCGGGCGGATCGCCTGCCGGCTCGGCTGGATAAAGAGAGGCGAGCCTCCGCATGATAAGCTCGACCCGCTCATCCCCGACCGGCTGAAATACCAGCTCCACCTCCAGCTCATCCGCCACGGGCGCGAGATCTGCCGGGCGCGGCGGCCCCGCTGCCCCGAGTGCCTCTTAGGAGACCTCTGCCCCTCGGCCTCGTTATCAGGCCGATAAAGCGGCCGGGGAGGGTGGTCTGTCTGGCTTGGCTTGGTGCTACCACCCTCCCCGGCCAAGAAAGGGGGATTCCTGCCCCGCCTATCTTCCACTCCCCTCTTCTCTTGAATTGAAGAGGGGAGACCGACCCGTCCTACTTCACCATGAAGGGCATGACGATGGCAGCCAGGCCGACGAGCAATGCGAGCAGGGCCATGGTGCTGGCCGAGCTGGCCTTCTTGTTGGCCTCATCGAGCTGCCTCTGGAGCGCCTCGATCTTCGCCGCGGCCTCCTGGACCGCCGCGACCGAGGGCCCAATCTCCGCCTTGACCGAGGTCAGGACCTCGCTCTTGAGGGCCCCCACATCGATTGGCTTCTGGAGCTCCTGGACCTTGACTTTAGTGGCCTCGACCTCCATCAAGACTGAGCCGAGCTTCTCCTTCAGCTTCTCGAGAGAGGCAGAGAGCTCGTCCACCCTCATCTGCTTGATCGTGGCGTAGAGCTCCTTGATCGCCGCCTCATCCTGGTCGGCCCGGACGAGGAGCTTCCCCACCACATCCTGGAGGTTGTCCACGACCGGGCGGAGGCCGGAGAGGGTCCGGACCATATCGGAGAGCTCAATCAGCCGGTCCTCGTAGAGCTTGGTCCGGGTATAGATGTCCCCGACGGTCCCCTGGAGGCTCACCAGGGCCGGCTGGAGGGTGCTCAAGCCCGCCACGGCCTTCTGGAGCTCAGGGACGGCCACGGCCAGGCCCGAGACGGTCTCCCCGAGCTGGACGACGACCGGCTTGAGCTGGGAGAGGTCCTGGACCTGCTCCGCCAGGAGCCCCAGCCGCCCCTCGGCCTTCTCCAGCCGGGCGGTCATCCCCCCGACCGTGTTCTGCAGGGTGATCACCGTCCCGGAGAGGTTGCCGAAGCCCTCCTTCAGGTCGGCCATATCCTCACTCAGCCGGGCCATCGTCGCCTGGAGTTCAGAGATCGTCCCCTCGAACTTCTTGTAGTTGAACTGCAGCTCCTTGTAGAGCCGCTCCAGGGTGAGGACCCGCGGCTGGAGGTCGGCCACCCCCTTATCGAAGTCCTCGGAGAGCTTCAGGACCTCCGCGGAGAGGGCCCGGACCGTGGAATCGAGGGCCTTCATGGCCTCCTGGAGCTGGGCCACCTTCCCCTTGAGGGTCGAGTCGTCCTGACCTAGGGTCGCGATGGAGAGCGGCCCGCAGAGTAATGCTGCCAGGAGCAGCAAGAGCAGCGACCGACGCAACAACTTGGATTTGAGCATTCACATCCCCCCTTTACGCTTGGCCCCATTCTACCGCGGGGGAGGGAGGGGATCGGTGATCGGAATCACCCTAGAATTCAAGGTTCCCGGAAAGACCTCCCCTGGGAAGGTGATCTCCGTCCCCTCCCTTGGGCCCACCTGCCCAGCCCGATTGCCTAAGCTCGGCCTCAAGAGGTATAAAGGTCTGTATGGACCTAGATCTTGCAGGGAAGCGGGCTCTAGTGGCGGCGGCCAGCCGGGGCCTGGGGAAGGCGATCGCCCTCCGGCTGGCCGAGGAGGGGGCGAGCCTGGCGATCTGTGCCCGGGATGCCGAGAGGCTGGAGAAAGCGGCGGAGGAGATCCGCCAGAGGACGGGCGCGGAGGTCCTGGCGGTCCCGACGGACCTGACCGACTATGAGCAGATCAAGCGGCTCGTCCGGCGAGCTGAGGAGCACTTCGGCGGGGTCGATATCTTAGTGGCCAACGCCGGCGGGCCGCCGCCCGGCCCATTCCTCGAGCTGAGCGATGAGCAGTGGCAAGCCGCTTTCCAACTGACGCTGATGAGCGCCGTCCGCCTCGCCCGGGAGGTCCTCCCGGGGATGATCGCCCGCCGCTGGGGGCGGCTGATCTTCTCCACCTCGGTCTCCGTGAAGCAGCCGATCGAGAGCCTAATCCTATCGAACTCCCTCCGCCTGGCGGTGATCGGTTTAGCAAAATCATTGGCCAATGAGCTGGCGAAGTATAACATCACGGTGAACTCCGTCTGCCCCGGGCCTACGGCCACGGACCGCATGAAGGGACTGATCACCGCCCAGGCCGAGCGGCAAGGGATCAGCTATGAGGAGGCCGAAAGGGCCTGGCTGAGCGACATCCCCATGGGCCGGCTGGGGCGGCCGGAGGAGCTGGCCGCTCTGGTGGCCTTCCTCGCCTCCGAGCGGGCCGGTTACCTTACGGGGACGGCGATCCAGGTCGATGGCGGGTCCGTCCGTTTCCCGCTCTAGCGCCCTGCCAGGTCAGATCACCTCGAGCTCCCTCAAGCGGGCGAGGGCGAGGTCGGCGACTTGAGCGCGGTAGTGGAGGCCGCCGAGGCCGGAGCGGATCAAACTCTCGCGGATCGGCCCCCTAAGCTCCTCAGGGGTCACAAGCCGGACCGCCGCGATCTCGCGGGTATCGCGGGCTCCAAGCTCGCCCCCAACCCGCCTGGCTAAGAAGACATGGGAGGTCCAATGCACTTCTTCCCCATCGTGGGTGAAGGTCGGCTGAAGCCGTAAGAGATACTTCTCCAATTCGATCTCCAGGCCGGTCTCCTCCAGGGCCTCCCTCCGGGCCGCCTCGCGGAGCCCCTCCCCTCGCCGGACCAGCCCGCTCGGGGGCCGCCAGACCCCCGGGGGATGGAAGGGCTTCCGGATCACTACGATCTGGCTGGAGATGAGGATGAAGAGCGTGACATCCTGGGCTTGAGAGCGGCCATCGCTCATGCTCCCCTTCAGGAGCCGGAACTCGCCCTCTTGCATCAGGAAGGGCTGGGGGAGACCGACCTCCTGGGGCCGGCCGAGCACCCGCTCTAGCTCCCTCTGCTGCTGTTCGAGGGGCTTAACCTTCACCTCCGATCCCGACATAAGGGGCCCATTCCTCGGTGGCGGCGAGGGCCTCCTTGGCCCGCTTGAGGTCATTGAGCCGGAAGCCGAACTGGACCCGCGCGCACTCCCCGCTCCCGACCGTCCCCAAGGGGTAGATCGACTCGATATTGACCCCGGCGTTCGCGATCGTCCGGGCCACCTTCGCTAACTGCCCCGGCTTGTCGGGGATGTCCACGAAGAGGACATCGGCCTCCTCGAAGGGAATCCCCTTCTCCTTCAGGCTCCGCCTCGTGAGCGCCACATCGTAGGGGACCAGGGCCACGAGAGCCTTTCCCGGCTCGGTGATGCTGACCACGGCCTTGAGGTTGATCCTCCGCTCCGCCAGGTACTCCAGGAGCTCGGCCAGCCCACCGGGCCGGTGAGGGACAGTAACTCGGAACTCCTTCATCGGGGCTCACCTCCTCCCTTCATATTCGCCCTTGAGGGGCGGTGGGGGGCCAGAGATCGTCAAGCTCAGAACAGCCCCACGACCCGCCCCTGTTCGTCGATATCGACATTCATGAAGGCCGGCTTGCTCGGGAGCCCCGGCATCGTCCGCATCTCCCCGCACAGGGGGTAGAGGAAGCCGGCCCCGACCGAGGCCCGGACATCCCGGACTGGAAGCCTATAGCCCTTGGGCGCACCCTTCCACTCAGGGTTATGCGAGAGGGAGAGGTGGGTCTTGGCCATGCAGATCGGGAGCTTATCATACCCGAGCTTGGTGTAGAGCTGGATCTTCTCCTCCGCCTCGGGGGAGTAGTCCACCCCTGCGGCCCCGTAGACTTTAGTGGCGATGATCTCGATCTTCTCCTTGATCGGGATCTCCAGGGGGTAGAGGAACTGGAATCTGCTCGGCTTCTCGCAGGCCTGGATGACGGCCTCGGCCAGCTCGGCCCCGCCCTTGCCCCCCTCGGCCCAGACCCGCGACTCCACCCCGGCCTCGGCCCCGAAGGAGACGGCCGCCTTCTTCACCAGCTCGATCTCGCGCGCGGTGTCGGTGGGGAAGCGGTTGATCGCCACGACCACGGGGACCCCGAAGAGCTTGGCGATCTTGATGTTCGCCTCCAGGTTCACCAGCCCCTTCTCCAGGAGGGCGAGGTTCTCCTGGGTATAGGCCGGATCGAGCGGCCTCCCGGGGACGACCTTCGGCCCGCCGCCGTGCATCTTCAATGCTCGGACTGAGGCGACCATCACCACGCAATTGGGGATCAGCCCGGAGTAGCGGCACTTGATATCGAAGAACTTCTCCATCCCGCAGTCGGCCCCGAACCCGGACTCCGTGACCACATAGTCGGCGAGCTTGAGGGCGATCTGGTCGGCCACGATCGAGTTGTTCCCGTGAGCGATGTTCGCGAACGGGCCGGCGTGGACGAAGGCCGGGGAGCCCTCGAGCGTCTGAAGGAGGTTCGGCATCAGTGCGTCCTTGAGCAAGACGGTCATCGCCCCGGCCACGCCGAGGTCTTCGGCCGTGATCGGGTTCCCGGACCAATCGGTCCCGATCACGATCCGCCCGATCCTCTGCCGGAGGTCCTTGAGGCTCGTGGCGAGCGCTAGGATCGCCATCACTTCGCTCGCGACCGTGATATCGAAGCCCGACTCCCGGGGGTAGCCGTCCTCCCTGGTCCCCAGCCCGATGATGATCTTGCGGAGCGCACGGTCATTGACATCGACGACGCGGTTCCAGGTGATGGAGTAGGGGTTGATGTTGAGGTAGCGCAGCCCCATCTTCTCCCACCGCTCCTTGCCGTAGTTCCGCTCGTGCATCAGCCGGGCATCGATGGCTGCGGCCAGTTGGTTGTGAGCCGCCCCGACGGCATGGATGTCCCCAGTGAGGTGGAGGTTGAAGTCCTCCATCGGCACTACTTGGGAATAGCCCCCTCCGGCGGCCCCGCCCTTGATCCCGAAGGTCGGCCCCTGGGAGGGCTGGCGGATGCAAGTGAAGACCTTCTTCCCGAGGTAATGGAGCCCCTGGGAGAGGCCGATCGTGGTGACCGTCTTCCCCTCGCCCAAAGGGGTGGGCGTGATGGCCGTGACATCGATGTATTTCCCGTTAGGTCGGTCCTTGAGCCGCTCGCGGATCTCTAGGTGGACCTTGGCCTTATACCAGCCGTAGGGCTCGAGCTCTTCCTCCAAGATCCCGACCTCGCGGGCCAACTCCAGGATCGGCTTGAGCTTGGCCGCCTGAGCGATCTCCAGATCCGATGGGACTGTCCGAACTTCAGCCATTCAGACCTCCTTTGTGGTGGCTCATTTTTTCTGTTTGTTCCCTTCTCCAGACCACCCCCTCCGTTATATCCCTCTCATCGCAGGTGAGGCAAATCCTTAACCCTAACCCTGGCCGGCCCGGGCGGAGGGCGGGCGGATCGCCCTCGGCCCGCGGGAGCCCGAGCTGGACCAGTCCCGAATCCCCCAGATCTCGGCCAGGGCCTCGACCCGCCCGAGGGCCTTCAGCCGCTCATAGATCAGGTGCCAGGCGCACTCGAGCGAGGGATCGACCTCGCAGCGGCCGCCTTGAGAGCCCCCGCAAGGGCCGTTGAGGAGGGACTTGGAGCAGCGGGTGATCGGGCAGATCCCGCCAGTCCGGTCCAGGACGCAATCCCCGCAGCCGGAGCAGAACTCGATCAGCTCGCCCTCCTCCCTCTCCCCGCCGATGAACATCGTATTCTGGGCGGGGAAGACCGGGACTTGCGGGAAGGCCGCGGAGACCATCTGGACCCCCACGCCGCAGGCGAGCGAGAGGATCGCCTCGACTTCCCCGAGGGTGCCGCCGAGCTGCTCACCCAGCTTAGTCGCGACCAGCTTGGCCTCGCACTGCCTAGCCAGGGTGGCGGCCCTTGCGGCCTTCCCCGCGGCCTCGAGCTTCGGGAGATAGGCCTCGGCCTCCTTCAGCCCCCGAGGCGGCTGGAAGCACCCCTGGCAGCCGAGGACCAAGATCCGCCGGTAGGGAGCTAGGAAGCTCAAGACCTCCTCCAGCGGCTTCTCCGCGGTCACGATCATCGCCCTACTCCTTCCTCGCTTTACTTCGGCCCTGCCCTCATGGCTGAGAGGGATTATATTCGACCCCGGCTGAGGGGGCAAAATCGGGCTTTTGCCCGCTTCCGCGGGGCAGAGATATAATGGCCCACAGAAAGGTTCTATGAGGAGGGCATAATGAAGACCGGAGAGGTTCCAGTGATCTGGCTCCAGGCGGCCACCTGCAGCGGCTGCTCCGTCTCGGTCCTCAATTCGGCCCATCCCAAGATCGCCGAGCTCCTCCTTCAGGAGGTGGTGCCCGGAAGGCACATTAACCTCCGGTTCCAGGCGACGGTGATGGCCGGCGCGGGTGAGCCGGTCCTCGAGGTCCTGGAGGAGGCGGAGCATAGCCTGAGAGGCCAATTCCTCCTGATAGTCGAGGGAGCAATCCCCATGGCCGAGGGGGGCTCCTTTGGGACGCTGGGGGAGGAGCCGCTGGCCGAGCGGGCGGCCGCCCTGGGGAGGGCGGCTCAGGCGGCGCTGGCCCTCGGGACCTGCGCCGCTTTCGGGGGGATCTTCGCCGCCCGGCCGAATCCCACGGGCTGCGTCGGCCTTGGAGAGCTCTTCAAGGCCGAGGGGATCGCCACCCCGCTGATCAACCTCCCTGGCTGCCCGCCCCATCCCGACTGGTTCGTCGGGACGGTCGCGGCCATCCTGCTCTTGGGCCTCGAGGGCCTGGAGGAGGCGCGCCTCCTAGACGAATATCGCCGGCCCAAGCTCTTCTATGGGAAGCTGATCCACGAGCACTGCCCCCGGCGGGCCTACTTCGATGAGGGGAAGTTCGCCAAATACCTGAGCGATGAGGGCTGCCTCTACGAGCTGGGGTGCAAGGGGCCGATCACTCATGCCGACTGCCCCTTGCGGCTCTGGAACGGCGGGGTGAATTGGGTCATCGGCTGCGGGGCCCCCTGCAACGGGTGTGTCGAGCCGGGCTTCCCGGACCTGGTCTCACCGTTCTACCAGAAGTTGAAGGAGGCCTGACCATGGGGAAGATCGTCATCGACCCGATCACTCGGATCGAAGGGCACCTGGCGATCGAGGCCATCGTGGAGGATGGGGTGGTGAAGGAGGCCAAGAGCTCGGGGACACTCTTCCGCGGGCTGGAATTGATCCTCCAAGGGCGGGACCCACGGGACGCGCCGCTCATCACCCAGCGGATCTGCGGGGTCTGCCCGATCGCCCACGCCACGGCCTCGACCTTCGCGCTCGATCGGGCCTTCGAGTTGGAGGGGAAGATCACCAAGAACGGCCGGATCGTGCGGAACCTGATCTTGGGCTCGAACTTCATTCAATCCCATGTCCTTCACTTCTATCACCTCGCGGCCCTCGACTATGTCGATATCACCCAAGTGGCCGACTACAGCGGTAGTGATCCCGGCCTGCAAGCGGTCAAGCGGTTCCTCGAGCGGGGCGAGCTCGGCCCCTTCCTCCCCAGGTATGAGGGGGACTACCGTCTCCCTAAGAAGCTGGCACAGGAGGCTGCGGCCCATTACCTCCAGGCGTTCGATGTCCGCCGGAAGGCCCATGAGATGCTGGCGATCTTCGGAGGGAAGGTCCCCCATACCGTGGGGATCGTCCCCGGCGGGGCCACCCAGGTCCCGACGGTCGATAAGATCACCTCATTCCTCTGGAGGCTCAATGAGATCCGTAGCTTCATCGATAATGTCTACATCCCCGATGTCCTGACGATCGCCCGGGCCTACCCCGACTACCTCGAGATCGGCTCCGGCTGCGGGAACCTCCTGTCTTACGGCGGCTTCCCCCAAGAGGATGGCTGGTTCATCTGGGGCGGGACCACCTCCCGCGACTTAAATCCCGAGAAGCTCGACCCCTCCAAGATCACTGAGTCGGTCCGCTACTCCTGGTATGCCTCCTCTCAAGATCCCCTCCACCCTAGTGTAGGGCTGACCTTACCCCACCGGGCTAAAGAGGGGGCTTACTCCTGGCTCAAGGCCCCGCGCTATGATGGGAAGGTCCACGAGGTCGGCCCGCTGGCCCGCATCCTGGTGAACTATGCCGAAGGGAATCCCAAGGTGAAGCGGCTGGTGGACCGGGCCTTGGGCGAGCTCAGGGCCGAGCCACAGGCCCTCTTCTCCGTGATGGGGCGGCACCTGGCCCGGGCGCTGGACTGCAAGCTGGTGGCCGATGCCATGGCCGAGTGGGTCCTCGAGCTTGACCCCGGCGGGCCGGTCTATACCGAATACGAACTGCCGGATTCGGCCCACGGCTTCGGGCTGGTCGAGGCCCCTCGAGGGGCGCTAGGCCATTGGCTCTCGATCGAGGGCAAGAGGATTAAGCACTACCAGTGCGTGGTCCCCACGACTTGGAACGCCTCCCCGAGGGATGAGGAGGGCCGGCCCGGGCCGCTCGAGCAGGCGCTCGAAGGGACCAAGATTCGGGATGAGCGGAACCCCTTCGAGATCGTGAGGATCGTCCGCTCGTTCGACCCCTGCCTCGCCTGCGCCGTCCACCTGGTGAGGCCGAAGGGGCGGGAGATCGGCCGATTTCAGGCCATCTAAGATGAGGGTTGCGATCCTGGGCGTAGGAAACATCTTGCTGAAGGACGAAGGGATCGGGGTCCACCTCGTCCGGGAACTGGCGCGTCTCCCCCTTCCCGAGGAAGTGGAGGTGATCGACGGGGGGACCTCCCCCGAGGCGGCCTACCTTGCTGGGGGGTTCGATAAGCTCATCATCGTCGATGCTGCCCTTGGGGGCGGCCCGCCGGGGACGGTCTACCGCCTCACCCTGGAGGAGGTGGCGCACCAGCTCGAGCTCGGGTTTGGGCCCCTCTCGAGCCACCAGCTCGATCTCTTCCAGGCCCTCGCGGCCATGAGAGAGGAGGAGAGGCCGCGGGAGGTGGTGATCCTCGGGATCGAGCCGGGGGCGCTCGGCTGGGGTTTAGAGCTTTCGCCGGAGCTCGAGGCTAGGCTTGGGGAGCTCCGACTTATGGTCCTTCGGGAATGTGGGTTTGAGGATGGTGCCGGTCCAGCTCCTGCGGAGGTTCGAGCTCTTCTCCGGCCTGAGCGAGGAGGAGCTCGCGCGGCTGGCCGCACTCGGCCGTGAGGAGGTCCATGAGCCGGGGGCGGTCCTCTTCCGGGAGGGCGATCCGGCCCGGGACTTCTTCCTCGTCCTCGCCGGGGAGGTCGCGCTGGAGATGGGGGTCCAGCTCTGGCCGGGTGCGCCCAAGCGCCAATTAGAGGTCGAGGCCGTCCTCAGCGGGGGGACATTCGGCTGGTCCGCCCTCATTCCTCCTCGCATCCGGACCCTCTCCGCCAGGTGCCGGGGCGAGACGAGGCTAATCGCCCTCCCTGGGGAGGAGCTCCGCCGGCTCCTCGACTCCGAGCTGAAGATCGGCCACAAGTTCTGGGGGAGGCTGGCCGAGCTCATCGCCTTCCGCCTCCGGGAGACCAGGGCCAAGCTGATGGAGCTCCTCCGCGGGGAGGAGCTAGCGAGCGGCTTCACCCCCGAGGAGGCGACCCTCCTCCGCCGAGTCCAATACCTGATCGACTTCCGCTGGCTCGCCGCTTTGGGGGTCGTAGCCATGGCCATCCTCGCTAGGATGGGCTTGGGGCTCGGCTTCCCCTTCCACATCGTCCTCGCCATCGCTGCCGCGGTCGGGGCCTACAACCTCGGCCTCTTGCTCTATGCCAGGAGGGCCCTCGCCCGGGCCGGGGCCGGGCTCATCCCCAGGGCCAGGAGGTTCATCCTCTTCCAGAGCGGGCTGGATCTTTTGGCCTTCACCGCCCTCCTCCACTTCAGCGGGGGGATCGAGAACCCCTTCATCCTCTACTACATCTTCCACATCATCATCGCCGGGGTCCTCCTGCCCTACCGCTTGGCCTACCTCATCACTACCCTGGCCACTCTGCTCGTCCTCGCCCTCACCGGGCTCGAATACTCCGGGGCCATCCCCCATCACCACCTCGAGGGCTTCCTCCCCTTCGAGCTCTACCATCGCTGGCCGGTGGTCTTGGGAACCTTGTTCGCACTGATCACGGCCCTCTATGTCTCGACCTACATCGCCACCTCGATCGCCGGGGAACTGCGGAAGCGGCAAAGGGAGGTCGCCAGGCTCAAGGACCGCTGCTTCCTCGACATGAAGGAGCTCGAGGAGGCCAACCGCCGGCTGGTCGAGCTCGACCGCCTCCGGACCCACTTCCTGGCCATCGCCTCCCACGACCTCAAGGCCCCCCTAGCCGCGGTCCAGAGCTACCTTGGGGTCCTCCTCGGGGGGTTCGTCGGCCCACTTGGGGAGCGTCAGCGGGAGATGCTCTCCCGGAGCAGCCTCAGGATCAAGGAGCTCTTGAACTTGATCAACGACCTCTTGGATGCCACGCGGATCGAGGCCGGCCAGATCGTCCAGGAGATGGAGCTGATCGAGCTCCGGCCGGTGGTGGAGGCCGCGCTGGAGAATATCCGTTCCCAGGCGGAGGAGAAGGGGCTCTCGCTCAAGCTCGATCTCCCCGAGGGGCTCCCTCCGGTCCGGGCCGCGGCCAGGAGGCTCGAGCAGGTCTTAACAAACCTCCTCAACAATGCCGTCAAGTTCACCCCCACGGGCGGCGAGGTCCGCCTGGAGCTAGAAGACCGGGGGGACCATCTCCGTGTGGCGGTCCGGGACACCGGTGTGGGGATCCCGCCCGAGGAGTTGCCTCGGATCTTCGAGGAGTTCTATCGTGGTAAAGGTGCGGAAGGGAAGGGCGCGGGGCTGGGCCTGGCGATCGCGAAGAAGATCGTCGAGGCCCACGGCGGAAGGATCTGGGCCGAGAGCCCGGACCCCGCCACAGGAAGGGGGAGCCGGTTCACCTTCACTCTCCCGAAGGCCGGGGCGCACCTACAGGAGGGGAAATGAAAGCCGGGAGCAACCTCGAGAAGATCTTGGAGAGCGGGCAGTTCGCCGTCACCTGCGAGCTCGGCCCACCGCGGGGGACGAGCCGGAGGGCGATCGAGAGTAAGGGCGAGCTTCTCCGGGACTACTGCGATGCCATCAATGTTACCGACAACCAGACGGCGATCGTCCGGATGGGGAGCTTGCCCTCCTGTGTGATCCTCCGGGAGATGGGGCTCGAGCCGGTCCTCCAGATCACGACTCGCGACCGGAACCGCTTGGCCATCCAGAGCGATGTCCTGGGGGCCGTGG